>CAYLLL010000190.1:0-3026 GCA_964384655.1 uncultured Mariniplasma sp.
AAAGTTTGGATCGATTACGTATCATGCAAAGGATATCGTCACCTATACAACAAACGCATTAAAACCGTTGATTTACGCGGATGATTATGCAGAAGAAATCAATGAAGATGTCACCTCTGTCTTTGCAGATCAAACCAACTTATTTGGTATGTATTCCGATAAAAATGTCATTATGATCATGTGTGAAACGTGTGAAGAATACGGATTTACCCCAGAATACACACCGAATTACTATCGTTTAAAAGACATGGGGATCTATTTCAACAATTTTTATTCAGCAGCAAAATCGAATTATACCTATGATGCTGAATTTAAATCTTTAACATCGATGATGTACATGCAAGGAGATAACTTCATGTATACCTATGGCGACAATGCGTATCCTACCTCATTACCTACCATGTTAAAAAATAACGGATACACAGTCAATTCATTCCATGACTATTATCGTGATTTCTTTAATCGAGATGAAATGCATTTAAGTTTAGGATTTGAAAGATACTATGCCGTTGAAGATTTGATCGTGGAAGAAAATGATTTCTGGCCATTAGATTCTGTGATGTTTGATCAGTTTAGAGATGTGATTGCCCCTGTGCAAGACAATCCATTCTTCAGCTTCATTATCACGGTGACACCTCATGGACCCCATGATAAATATCGCAGTGAGCTCGAAGCTTATTACCAGATTCTTGATCAGGATCCTAATTATGTTGATGAAAGTTTAGAATTTCGGACGATAACAGCAGCTCAGATGAATTTTGATGAAGGACTTGGCATCTTACTTGACGATCTTGAAACGAAAGGATTAATGGATGATACTATCATCTTACTA
Source organism: uncultured Mariniplasma sp. (assembly GCA_964384655.1). GTDB lineage: Bacteria > Bacillota_I > Bacilli_A > Acholeplasmatales > Acholeplasmataceae > Peloplasma. The sequence goes on from CAYLLL010000190.1 coordinate 833, forward strand.
TTCTCCGACCATAAGAATTATTCATCCCAAGACATCACTTTAGAAAAAACACCAAACAGTGAGATTCCTTATGAGATTGAAAAAGTTCCATTCGTTCTCTACGTTCCAGGAATGACATCGAGTGAAAATCAAACCGTATCATCTCATTATGATTTAACACCGACCATCCTTGATTTACTCGGAATTCCCTTTTATCAAGATTTCTATTATGGAGAAAGCATCTTTGTGGACGTTCGTGAAGATCGCCCCATCATCTTATCGTATTCAAGCTGGATTTCATTAACACACATGGTTTTATTTGATGAAGTGGTTTATGGTGATATCGATCCAGAGACCTACTATCAAATGAAGACAGATGTCTATGATACCATCCAATTTTTTGAAATGATTTTCTTTTCTGATTACTTTAGACAAGAAAATCCTTATTACACCATCGAACCCTTAGCGATTGCTGATGATTCCGATGTAAATGAATAGAAAAACAGTTGCATCTTACTTATAACTTTGTTATAATAAAAAAGCCGTATCAAGAATTATGCACAATGGTCCGCTGTCAATAGGATATGAACATTGGAAGAAAGAGAGTGAGTCGAACATGTCAAGATTAAAAGGACAAGACTTGATTGCTGCGATAACCAAGCCATATATCAAGGATGTACCCTCCTTCGCTCCTGGGGATACCGTTAAGGTATACGTCAAGATTAAAGAAGGAAATCGCGAACGTATTCAGTTATTTGAAGGACTCGTCATCAAACGTCAAGGTGGCGGAATCTCAGAAACATTTACCGTTCGTAAAGTATCATACGGTATCGGTGTTGAACGTACATTCCCTGTACACACACCATCCATTGACCGCATTGAAGTGGCACGGACCGGTAAAGTAAGAAGAGCGAAACTTCATTACATCCGTACGTTATCTGCCAAGGCATCAAGAATTAAAGAAAAGCGGTAATAAGATAAAGAGGCGTCAATTCGCCTCTTTATTTTTTTGTTGTTTCAATTGGTTTAGATAACTTTGAGGATCTCTGTGATGGAAAAGCTTTTTCATCAGTTTAACCAAAGCGTCAGGATGATCGGATGGAAGAATAATATCTGCTACGTCCAGTGCTTCTTGATCAGCTGTGGATAATGTGATGGAGATATCACTCAATTTCATAAATTCGACATCAAAGGATTTTGATCCAAATGCGATGGTCATCGATTTCTCATGTCGAGTTAAAAACTCACGTAAGGCAGTCTCTTTAGATGCTTTTGACGAGTAAATCTTTAAGAAAAAGTAATCTTCATAAAAATCATATGGATAAACTTGAAATGATAAGTGTTCGTGTGTATCGAGTCCTGCTAAATCATGAATATAGGTGTCGATCACATCTTTTCGATCGATTAAAATATAGAAGACTGCATTTTCGTGAGGATCGAGATGTCCTTTGATATGGTTACGAAAATAATCATTTTTACGATCATGATAAAACTTTTCTTCTGCAGGATTAGAAAATGTTGTGTGATAGATCGATAAGGCTTGATCGATAATGGTATAGGCAAAGACATTTCTTTGTTTCAACTTGAAATATTTATCTACACTTTCTTGAGCTTTTTTAGGGATTGATTTAATCTCTAGGTATAGCTCTTTTTTCATGTCATAGATAACAGCACCATTCATGATCATCATTTCTTGGTTTAATGGAACATTGGAAAAGATCTTGGTTATCGAGGCAGGTGTACGTGTCGTGGAAACGGTGAAATTAAGTCCTTCGGAGAGTAAACTATTCATGGTATATGTCGTATAGGGAGAAAGTTTTTTCTCTCTAGTCAACAAACATTGATCGAGTCCACTGACGAATAAAATCTCTTTATGGTGAAAGCGGTAAAGATGGAATTGATTGACAAGAAGCGTGATTAGAACACCAATCGTTGTAGAAGAGATACGGTTAATGGCAAAATAAGTTACAGGGAGATTGTTTCTCAGTGAAATAGTCACTGAAAGATATGTCAATGCTGCAACAAACACCAAATCATGTTGTTTAAAAGAAACCAATAAATAGATGAGAACGATGGTAAATATTGAAGTGAGAGCATATAAAACGATCATATCACCCATATGGCCATATGTCGACAGGAGATAAGGTTGAAAGAAGGCTTCATGAAACAAGACAAGAAACATCCCAAAAAGACCACCAAATAGCGACCCTAAGCT
>CAYLLL010000191.1:0-2971 GCA_964384655.1 uncultured Mariniplasma sp.
ATAATTAGAAGCAAGATGCATGATGAATTGAAGGTTTTCGGTGGGTGATGATCCAGGATTATAATCTGTAGCAAGTGAGATGGCAACACCCTGTTCAATCATCTTGCGCGCATGGGCATAAGGTTTCTTTAGAAAAAATGATGTGCCCGGCAAAAGATTCGCGATTGTCTCTGAGGACGCAAGTTTCTTGATATCCTCATCACTGATCGCCATGAGATGATCCACCGAGGTACATCCCAAATCGACACCTAGTCCTGCACCCCCAAGAGGGTGAATTTCATCTGCGTGCATTTTAATCTTAAAACCCATCGCTTTCGCTTCGGTTAGGATCTTCTTTGTATCTTCTATTGAAAAGACACCTTCTTCACAGAAGACATCGACGGCTTCTGCCATCTGATCGGATGCGATCATTTCCATATCGGTGATCATGTCATGGATGTACGCTTGTTTATCATGCGCGTATTCTTTTGGAATGGCATGGGCACCCATATAGGTCGACATGATTCGAACGGGATGCGTATCATTGAGTTTTCGATTGACTCTAAGTTGTTTGGATTCATTTTCATAGTCAAGTCCATACCCACTTTTAGATTCAACGACCGTAGTTCCATGGAGTAACATGGTATCCAGTGAATGTCTAGCTTGATGATATAGCATCTCACATGTTGCCATTCTTGTCTTATGGACCGTACCTAAAATCCCCCCACCATGCTTAAGGATTTCAAGATAAGGGGTTCCTTTTTGCAGCTCTTCATATTCATCTTCACGAGACGATGCATGAACAAGATGGGTATGAGAGTCAATCAATCCAGGTAGGACAATCCCGTTTTTTGCGTCGATGACATCCGTACATTCACCACGAAATTCATCGCCGTCACCTTCACCAATTCCGATAATTTTTCCATCTTTAATCGCAATAAATGCGTGATGAAAGGTATGGATTTTTGCCATATTCTTTCCCTTTATCGGGGGCATTTGATCAGGTGTGTAAATGGATTTGATATGATAGATGAGTCGATCAGCGACCATTACTCATCACCTCGGTTCACATGATATTCAATGATTTTTGATTCACTAAAATCGCGAAACAATAGATCTTTTTGTGCATCATGAGTGATGTCATGAAGTGACATCTTTTTATCAAAGACTTGATGTCTAACCGAATAGTAATACTTAAGTGAATCGGTAATCGCTTCTTTGGGAATCAGTCCAACCACTTCGCTTGCGGTCACGTCGACATGATAACGTTTCGCTTCCATTTTGACCGTTTCAAGAATTCGGTAGATGGGATTCTTTTTATAATCTAAGATATTCATGGTGACTTGAACAAACCCTTTATCTTCAAGAAATGCCGGACCTGCTTGGATATACTGAAAGCCTCCTGAGGATTGACGAATCGCTTTGGCGATCGATGATGCCACTTTCTCATCACTCGTACTGAGATCAATATTATAAGCAATCAGAGGTAATCTCGCACCAATGGCAGTCACACCAAAGGTAGGATGGATATCAGAGGGTCCATAATCAGGCGTCCATAAAGGATCCTTTATTTTTTCTTTCATGCCTTCAAATTCACCTTTTCGAATGTCAGGTAAGCTGACTCTTTCCGGTGTGTTTGCTGCTTTAGCATAGAGATAAACCGGGATTTGAAACATGAAGGAAACGTGGTCAGCAAGCGATTTTGCGTATTCAATACACTCTTCCATCGTGATACCACTAATCGGAATAAATGGGGTAACATCGACCGCACCCATGCGAGGATGTTCACCCCGATGATGATTCATATCAATCAAGTTTTTTGCATTCTCAAAAAACTGAATCAACGGCATAATCATCTTCTCTGGATCACCAATGAGGGTAATCACTGTACGATGATAATTTTGATCAGGTTCAACACTGATCAGTGAAAAACCTTCTTTATCTTTTAAAGGGGCGACGATTTGATTGATTTTCTCAAGATCTCTTCCTTCGGAAATATTGGGGACACATTGACAAATTCTCATAAAGTTTACCCTTTCTTATAGGCATTTATCTTCTTTCTTAATTCACTAAGGTCTAGGGGTTCAGGCAGTGTGATCGCCATCATGGGATCACGTTTGTTCATCGATTCAACGGTGTGAATCGCATGTTCATTTCTTGCCCATGCCCGTCTAGAGACTCCTGCCATGACATCATAGACCATCGCTTCTTTTAAGATCTGATCTGTTTCATCGCGTCCATCTAAGACCATGCCATAACCTCCGTTAATGGCTTTCCCTATGCCGACGCCTCCTCCATTATGTAGGGCAACTAAGCTCATGCCTCGTGCAGCATTACCTAAGGCAACATGGGTTGCCATATCTGCCATAATGTTAGACCCATCTTTGATGTTTGAGGTTTCTCTAAAGGGTGAATCCGTACCTCCAGTGTCATGATGATCGCGACCAAGCATAATGGGTCCAACCACACCTTTTCTCACCAGATCATTAAATGCTAACGCAATCTTCAATCGACCTTCGGCGTCTTGATATAAAATTCTCGCTTTCGTTCCCACGACAAGTGCATTCTCTTTGGCGCGCTTAATCCACATGTAGTTATCATAATCTTGGAATCGACGATCTTTATCGATCAAAGACATCGCAACGTGATCCGTCATCTCTAAATCTTTTTCTAATCCACTCAAACAGACCCATCGAAAAGGACCATAACCATAATCAAAAAGAAGGGGTCCCATCATGTCTTCAACATACGATGGATGGATAAAACCTTCAAGATCGTTATGTCCATTTTTACAGAGTCGTTTCACACCAGCATCATAGACTGCTTTGAGAAATGAGTTTCCATAATCGAAGAAATAAGTCCCTCGTTCAATGAGTGTTTCAATCAATGAATAATGCTTAATCAACGATTCATTGACATGTTTTTTAAATGTTTGAGGATCTTCACTAAGCATCGTTGTACGCTTTTCAAAGGTAAGCGTGTATGGACAATA
>CAYLLL010000192.1:0-2966 GCA_964384655.1 uncultured Mariniplasma sp.
TGAATCGGATTACCTATGCACTGAAAAACGAGAATGCCATTGAGGTTGATATCAATTTAGAAACCAAGATTGCTAAAGTGACCACTGGGGATGAAGGGACAACGAAAGATTCTTATCTAGATGCGATCAAAAAAGCAGGTTATAGTGCTGAATGGTTAGCAACCCTTGATGAGGATTAAGTAGAAAAAAATGCGAGTGAATGAATAACTCGCATTTTTATTTACGTAAGCTTAAGTGTTGTTAAACAGGTAGGACTTGATGGCAAGGTTTGTATTTCAGAAAATCCTGTATAGATTCCATAAGTAATTGTGATCTGAAGGGATCTGTTTTTGGGTAACCATAACCCGATAAAGCCATTGCTAGCGGATGTGTATTCATCATTTATAATCAATTCATTGGTCTCTAGATCATAAACTTGAATATTAAAAGTTTCTTCTTTTAGCTCTCCACGACACGTAACCAAATTATGGATTGTACACGTGTGTGTTCTTTCAATATATGGAGCCACGGATAAATAAAACAAATGATCAGGAAGTTCAATTCGTTCACTTCCAAGGTTGTCACTTAGGATTAAAGCTTCACCATTGATACTTGCTGAAAATCCATCGTTTTCATCCAACATATTCTCAAGTGTACTTACCATGTTTGAAAGTGATAGACCAGAGAGTTGATGACGTTCTATAAGGCTTTTTGTTTCATCATCTAGTGTCAACATAAGTGTCAATGTCATGCTAAATACACCAAAAGCTAGAAAAATGATCCATGTTTTGTATTTTTGTTTCACGAAATCACCTACTTAAGATATGTTGTGAGAATTTCTGTGATCTCATCAATCTTTTCTTTCCCTTTATTTTCCAAAATAGCTTCTTTGACACACGTATTGATATGATCATTTAGGATGAGCGCATTGGATTGCTGAAGTAATGAAATCACAGCAAGAATTTGTTTAGAGATATCCACACAATACCGATGATCTTCATACATCTTAATAATCCCTTCAACTTGACCTTTGGCAGTTTTTAAGAGTTGAGTCACTCTTGGTTGATGAGGATGAGAATGTTCCATTATATTACACCAAAGTTTCCGCAGGGAAACCCATCCAATCAATGCGTTCGATAATTTGATTCAGGGTGATTTGATTTGGGTCAAATTCAACTGTCGCGATACTGGACTTCATGTCAAAGACGAAATTCACGCCAATCGTTTTCATTTTAGCTTCAATTCTTTCCACACAACCGCCACACATAAGTTCGTGAACCTTAATATTTTCTTTCATCATCATTGCCTCCTTAACCCCCCCTATGGGTGGGGTATATACGACACTATCCTATCATGAACTTATTAGATATGCAAGCGTTCGTCTATATCTTCATATGTTCTTCATAATTGTTTGGTATCATGACATTGAGGTGATCTCCATGAAAAAAAATTCTTTGATATTGTATATATTGATCGGTGTTGTGCTTTTTATTTTGGTGTTTGTATTATGGTATTTAGCACCTCTTTGGTTTGATCGCTTGGATTATCCTTATTATGGACATATGATCGGTGGTTGGGGAATGCCTTTTGGAATGCTTGCGATGGGTATCTTTTGGATATGTGTGATTACGATGGGATTACGCGCATTTTCACATCGCGATGATCAGCGAAATGATGATGCAAAGCAAATTTTAAAGAAAAGATTAGCGAATGGTGAAATCACTGTTGCCGAATATGAATCTCTTATGAGTAAATTAAAAGGAGATGAGTAACATGAAGAAGATACTGATCCCACTCACAGCCTTCGTGTTTTTATGGGTGATTGCAGGTCTTGTAATGAATAAATACCCACTATTTGCTCAAGAAGAAGAAAATATCGATATCTTTAAATCGCGTTATCCTTACTTTTCGATCCAAGATGAAGATATATATCCCATGTGGGTGATCCTCCACATGGATCAAGATGAGATCGAAATCTATTATGAAAATTTGGCTGAAGCGATTATACTTTCGGAGTTGAGTGTAGTATCTGTTGAAGAAGGGGTTATTCTTTTACGTGAATTAAGAAGCGATATTATCGATGGTGTTGATATCGATATAGATAGATATGATCAAGGCGGAATGATGGGGAGAAGAGGGTATGTGAGATCATGTCACAGCATCTATTTTGATGATGATGACTCATATTCATGGATCTATCTTCATAGTGATGATGAAACTAGAGATCAGATGGATCAAGAACTTGTGATTGAACTACAATCGTTGTCATTATCAGAGCTTTCAATCGATGAACTTGCAGAATTCATTGTTGCTAGTGAAAGTTTAATTGCAAATACATATATCCGTAATAATGAATGATTGGTTGGGTGAATCCCAGCCTTTTTCTTCAACCAAGGGTATAATAGAGATGTGAGGGAGTGAAAAGATGAATCTATTAATTGTCGAAGACTATCCAAAAATCAATGATCTTTTAACCATGTTTTGTCGTCAAGATGGCTATCATGTCACTCAAACCTTTTCAGCTGAAGAAGCTATAGTTGCTCTTGCTCAGTCCTCTTTTGATGTGATGATCTTAGATTTGATGTTACCTAAGATGTCAGGAGAAAGATTGATACAAGAGGTTAGAAAAACAAGTGATCTTTATATCATGGTCATCTCTGCTAAAGTTGAAGTCTCTCAAAAGATCGATGCGATCAGTCTTGGAGCTGATGATTATATCACGAAGCCTTTTTCAATTGAAGAAGTTATGGTTCGTTTAAGAAATGTATCCAAAAGAATCATGAATACTGTCCCAAACGTTTTATCTTATAATCATGGAGAGTTCGTAATGAAACCTCAGAGTCGCGAATTATGGATTCATAGCGCTCTCATAAACTTAACCAAACATGAGTATGACATACTCTATCATTTGGTCACTCACCCTCATCAAGCTTTTCCAAGAGAAGAAATCATTCTTCCCTGTTTTGAGGAAAGTGAAGCATTTGACC
>CAYLLL010000193.1:0-2955 GCA_964384655.1 uncultured Mariniplasma sp.
TATGAAATGGACGTTTATGGTAAATTGCATGCTCAAGAAGGTGTGACAGAATTCTCGCATATTCCTGATTGGTATGAGTTTGAACGAGCTCAGGTGAAAAAACAAATCCTTGAGAAAACATACGCATTTGAAGATCGTGTTCGTATCGAATCGCTTCCTAATGCCAAAGGATATATCAACTTAGGTGAAGGCCAATTAACTCACGATGCTAACGGTTTTGTATTAGAAGGGATGGAATTTGGAAAACCTCTCTTGCTCGTTAAAGAACCTTTATCGATGTATGGGCTTCACATTGAACTCGATTATTTGGGCAAAGGTGAGGATTGTATCGACTTATCAACATTGGATGATACCTATTACATCTATCCACTGTCGAAGAAGAATGTTGTCACGAAACTCCATTTTGCTGTCGAGGAGCTTTATAAAATCGAAAGAGAAAAATTACTTCAGGCAAGAAAATAATCACACGAATCAAGGGGAAAAATGCCCTTTTTTGTGCTACAATGAAGGACATAGAGGTGCATTATGAAAATCACATGTACAAAATTAGTGGATTTGGTTACACCCATCACTGAACCCAAATCCTACTTAAAATATCTTCTACCTGGTGAAGTTGTCGAAGTTTCAGACCTTAAGTCACCATTGATCGATCAACACTTCATCGTGAAGTCTCCTTCACGTGTTCGTGTGAAGTGTCCCATTTTTGATGCGTGTGGTGGATGTGATTTTTTACATGTAGACTATCTTGAGCAATGTCGACTTAAACAGACGCATGTTGAGAATTTATTCAAATCCCTCCAATACAAAAAAGGCATATTGCCTATGATTCAAAATCCCAGTCCTTTGAATTATCGTCATAAAGTGGTTTTATCAGCGACAACAAAAAAGAACAAATTGAGACTTGGTTTGTATCGTGAGGGTAGTAAAGATGTCATTCCTTTCTTAGGATGTCTCATTCATGATAAAGAAACCAATACAATCGCTTCAAGCATCGAAGAGTTATTGAATCAATATAAGATAAGCAGTTATGACATTGATTCGGGTAAAGGCATCATCAAACATGTATTAATGCGTAAAAGTTATCATGATGGGTCAATTTTATTGGTTTTTGTAACGAATGGAACACTATTTCCAAATAGCAAGCCCATTGTTCAAGAATTGCTTAAACGTCATTCTTCTATCAAGACTGTCGTTCAAAACATTCATCGAAAGAAAACCCATTTAGTCTTATTGGAAGAAGATAAAGTATTGTTTGGGTCTGGATTTATCTATGATCAGATCGGTGAGTTGTCTTTTCGATTATCTGCAAGATCCTTTTATCAAGTCAATCCTATTCAAATGATGAAGTTATATCAAGTTGCTATCGATCTGCTTGACATCAAACCTCATGAGACGGTTGTGGATACGTATTCAGGGATTGGCACATTATCTTTACTTGCATCAAAAAAAGCTAAACATGTCATCGCGATTGAAGTCAATAAAAAATCTTATGAAGATGCAATGTTTAACAAGAAAATAAACCAAATTCAACATGTCAGTTTTGTCAATGACGATGTTGAAAAAGTAATCGGTGAACTCAATGAACCCGTGGATGCTTTGCTCATGGATCCCACACGCGATGGGGCAACTAAAGCATTTCTTGATAAAGTCATCTTACTTAAACCTAAACGCATTGCATATATTTCGTGTGAACCGAAAACTCAAGTGAGAGATTTGGAACTTTTGTTAAACCATTATGAAATTCAACAGGTCCAACCTGTCGATATGTTTTCGCAAACACGTCATATAGAAAATATTGTTCTATTAACACTAAAGAAAAGTATGGTTTCGCAAAAATAGCAAAAATCATATTTAATAGTCAAATTCGTTAAGGAATGGAAGGTGATTTTATGTCAACAACCATAGATATTCAAACTTATGTTGAAGGTATGAGCCAATTACAAAAAACATTTTATGAGAAGCTCAAAACATTGATCGAAGACGTCAAACTAGACGTTAATGTAACTTTATTCGCAAGGCAACCTTATTTCTATCTTAAAGAACATGAATCCATCAATTTTCATCGTCGTCCATCCATTATGATGGCATTCTTCAAAGATCATGTGAATATTTTTAGTACAGCAAACATCACTTTTGAAGATCAACTCCCCATGTATAAATTCACTGAAAAACATACAATGCAACTATATTTTGACCAAAATCTTGAAGAAGATATCTTAAAAAAACTATTTCATGCTTCATTTGCAATCCATGAAGAATAGGAGGAATCATGATGTATACACGTGCTGATCTTGTGAATATTATTAAACCTTGGGTTTATGCACACCCGAGCATTCTAGCTGCCTGGGAAGGTGGCTCTGCAGCGACTCAACGTATGGATGAATTTTCAGATTTAGATTTATCGATTGTTGCGATTGATGATCAAATTGAGGTCATTTTTACGGACTTAGAAGCTTTTCTTAAAAAGAATTTTACAATTTTGAACAAATATCGTGTTCCCGAACCTGCTTGGCATGGCGTTTCGCAATGCTTTTATCAGATTGATCATGTCACACCTTTTGTCTATTTGGATATCGCTGTGATCAAAGAAAGTCTACCTGATAAGTTGATGGAAAGTGATCGTCACGGCTATGGACATATTTGGTTTGAGAAAAAACCAATCTATGATCCTCAACCCTCCAGTCCTAAAATCATGATTGAGCGTGGGAAACGATTATTTCAATCGGTCACACAAACTGATTTTTTAATCATCACCGAAATTCAAAAAGGGATTGCACGTGGATCATTCATTGATGTTTTTCCAACCTATTTTTCCTTTATTTCTCGACATATTGCTGTGTTAATGAACTTAAAATATCGTCCTGAACGTGCTGATTTTGGTCTTAGATACGCAAAAATTGATTATGATATGAACGATGTTGACTTAATCGAACACGCCATGAAAGTTTCTACCAT
>CAYLLL010000194.1:0-2954 GCA_964384655.1 uncultured Mariniplasma sp.
GACCAATATCATAATTGGCATCCATCGCTAAGGTTTTTATGGCTTTCGTAATCACTTCATTGGTTATGTTTCGCATAGTCTTCACCCATTCCCATTATACACGAAAAAAAGTTAAACGCAAATCGTCTTAACCTGTTGTCTTTTTTGTCGTTTTGTATTAAAATACAAGAGATGAAAGCGTTTTATTTTTTTATGAATAACGCAGTGCTGGAGGAAACATGAAATCAATCGTTATTGGCGTTATCGGAGCTGATGTTCATGCTGTTGGAAATCGAATCATTGAGTATACGCTCACCAAAGAAGGCTACAATGTTGTCAATGTTGGTGTGTTATCCTCACAAGAAGATTTCATAAATGCAGCGATCGAGACATCAGCTCGTTTAATTATGGTCTCATCCCTTTATGGTCATGGTGAACTCGATTGTCGTGGGATGAGAGACAAATGTAATGAAGCTGGATTAAAAGATGTTTTACTTTACGTCGGTGGAAACATCGTTGTCGGTAAACAGGATTTTAAAGATGTTGAAAAACGGTTTAAAGATATGGGCTTTGATCGTGTGTATCCTCCTGGAACAACGATTGATATGGTCCTTGATACGATTAAGTCTGATTTAGGAGATCTTTGATGAGTCATTTTCTTTTGGTTGATTTTGGATCTACCTATACCAAATTAACCGCAGTCGATCTTGAACAGCAAGATATTATCGCAACATCGAAAGCGATGACAACGGTTGATACCGATATCACTATCGGTTATGAGAATGCTTTGGATCGACTTTTTAAAAACTTGGGAAAACCTATCAATTTCGAAAAAGTCATCGCATGTTCTTCTGCTGCAGGAGGACTAAAAATGGCTGCCATCGGACTCGTTGAAGAACTCACAACTGAAGCAGCGAAACGTGTCTGTCTAGGTGCCGGAGCGAAGGTTGAACTTGTTTTGTCCCATCATATTAATCAACATGAAGTCCAAAGTATTATCGATCACAACATCGACATCATCTTACTCGCAGGTGGGGCCAATGGTGGCAATAGCGAATGCGTGATTCATAACGCTAAAAAATTAGCTAAGTCATCGATTAAAGCTCCCATTGTTTTTGCAGGGAATAAAGATGCTGTTGATGAGATTGATCACATATTAAGCGAAGCAGGTAAAGAGTACTATCTTTGCGAGAATGTGATGCCAAAACTTAATGTCCTCAATACCGAAAGTGCAAAAGACAAAATCAAGGATATTTTTGTTCGAAATATCATTGAAGCTAAAGGCATTAAAAAGGTTGAAACCTTAATCGATCAAGTCGTATTACCCACACCTCATGCTGTATTAATGGCTGCAGAACTTCTCTCCAAAGGGTATGGTGATGAAAAGGGGTTAGGTGAACTGATGATGGTGGATGTTGGAGGAGCTACGACCGATGTCTATTCATTGAGTTCAGGATTGCCTACACAGATGAATGCAGTGATGACAGGTCTTGAAGAACCTTTCGCGAAACGTACTGTAGAGGGAGACCTTGGGATGCGTTATTCAGCTTTAGGTGTTCTTCAATCCATGACCATCAAAGATATAGAATCTTATGAAGCCCAAGGATACTTCATGAAAGATGAACTGACTAAAAGGCATGAAATGATTGATTGGTTACCACAATCGAACGATGATTTGATTAAAGAAGATTTGATTGCAGGTCATTGTGTGTCTCGAGCTGTCTCAAGACATGTGGGTACCATCAAGCAGATTTACACCCCTATGGGCATGATGCTGCATCAAACAGGGAAGGATTTGACCAATGTTCAGTATTTTATTGGAACAGGTGGGGTCATTATTCATAGTGAAAACCCTAAAGGCATCCTTGAAAAAGCCCTAAAAAATAAAGACTTTCCTACAGAATTAAGACCCAAACAACCCATTTGTTTACTCGATCAAGATTATATCTTATCCGCCATGGGCTTGTTGTCCTTAACCTATCCAAAAATTGCACTAACCATCATGAAAAAACGGATGACTCATTTATAGGAGAATATTATGCACGTTGTGAATAAGAAATGGTCTCTAGATCAATTTCTCGCAGTACGAAAAGACGTCTTGAAGACATGGCCTACTGGATCAGATCCTGCACTTGATCTTTTTCAAGCCATTGAAACACTAAGACAAGTCCCACCCCATAAAAATTTTGCATTAAAACTTAAAGAAGCTAAAACACAAGGAAGAACCTATATTCAACCTCGTGCGGGTGTCGCACTTCTTCAAGAACACATCGATTTGATGCGTACTTTAGAAAAAGCCGGTGCTGATTTTCTTCCTTCAACCATCGATTCTTATACACGTCAAAATCGTTATGCTGAAGCTGAGGAAGGGATTTTAGTTTCACAAAAAGAAGGTCGCTCAATGCTCAATGGATTTCCCGCAGTCAATCATGGGGTTGCTGCTTGTAAAGAAGTCTTGCGCAATGTCAATGTCCCTCTTCAAGCACGTCATGGGACCCCAGATGCTAGACTTTTATCTGAGATTATTCATGCTGCAGGCTGGACTTCCAATGAGGGTGGAGGAATTTCATATAATTTACCGTATGCAAAAAATATTTCACTTGCAGATTCCATCTATTACTGGCAGTATTGTGACCGCTTAGTCGGATTTTATGAAGACCACGGTATTCACATTAATCGTGAACCTTTTGGTCCACTCACAGGAACGCTTGTTCCACCTTCTATTGCGATTACGATCGGGATTATCGAAGCACTTCTTGCTGCTGAACAAGGCGTCAAAAACATCACTGTGGGTTATGGTCAATGTGGAAATGTAATTCAGGATGTCGCAGCGATTCATATGCTTCAAGAACTCACTGATGAATATTTAAGAAAACAGGGTTATGATGTGTTTGTCACCACTGTCTTCCATCAATGGATGGGAGGTTTTCCTCAAGATGAAGCGAAAGCCGCTGGTTTAATTGCGATGGCATCGA
>CAYLLL010000195.1:0-2938 GCA_964384655.1 uncultured Mariniplasma sp.
CGCAGCACGTGTGTGGGAACATATTTACTTAAATGTGAAGGAAAATCGGCAAAACTAACTGGAAAGAAATCATGAATACAAAAAAGCGTTAAGTTTAGCCATACTCAGTGTGTACACTATATTGACATAAAAGCAGAAATATCTATAGTTAGATCATGCTTTTATATCTGCCCTTGAATGAAATAATATGTATGAATATGAACGATTATGACCCTCTGGTGATAAATCACATAGGATACATTTTCATTTAGAATCAAACAGCACTTTACTCATAAAGTGTTGTTTATTTTCTAATATAGTGCTATGCTATAGTCAAGACATTCTATTCACAAACGTGCGTAACGCAATGGCATGATTTTTCTTATCTTACCCGACGAAGCCCTTGTTTTAATAAAGATATGAGGCGCTTTTATGGCACAAGGAGTCATCTTAGCAGCAGGTTATTCAAGTCGAGCACAGTCCAATAAGATGTTGTTTGAGATCAAGGGGAAAACACTACTCGAACACGCCATCGATGGCATGCGTCCTTATGTGACGCACATCTTTATTGTGACAGGACATGATAATGACACCATTTCATCACTATTCAAACATGATCCAATGGTGACATGTGTTTTTAATGCGGATTATTCGCAAGGTATGTTTTCATCGATTAAAAAAGGAGTTTTCATGACGCATGAAGACTCTTTTTTGTTGCCTGGAGATTGTCCTTTTGTTGAAGGAGAAACGTACCAAGCACTACTAGAGTGTCGAAGTGAACTCTGTGTACCAAGCTATGAAGGAAAAAGAGGACACCCTCTTTTTATCAAGCATTCAATGATCAAAAGGTTAAAAAAAGAACCTACCACTGGATCACTCAAGGACTTTAGAAATCGCATGGGATTTGAAACGATTGACGTGGATGATCCCCACATTTTAATCGATATTGATACGAAAGAAATCTATGAAGAGGTTAAACATCTAAAGGAGGAATAATATGGTGCAGGTCAAAGAATATTATGTAGCAACTTCACTTGAAGATGCGCATCAACGTCTTAAGGAAAGTCCTAAGAATGCACTTTTAGGAGGAGGGACGTGGATGAAGTATACCAACAGAACGATCCATCAACTCATTGATCTATCAAGACTAGAACTGAACACGATCCAAGAAACCGATGATGAAGTGATCATCGGAGCACTCACAACCCTTCGTGATATGGAAGTTCATCCAGCCATCAAAGCTTTAGGTCAAGGCTTTTTAAGCCAAGCTTTAGGTTCTATAATGGGGGTTAACTTTAGACATATCGCGACGATTGGGGGTTCCATATTTTCTAAGTTCTCTTTTTCTGACATTTTGTCTCCACTACTTACTTTGGATGTATCTGTAAGATTATATCCCGATGAAACGAAATCTTTAGAATCATTTTTAGAGGAAAAAGGAGATAGAACCAAAATCCTCTCCCATCTGATCATCAAAAAACAACAGGGTCGAGGATATTTTAAAAAGGTTGCTCAAGTCATCAATGATTTTTGTGTTCTAAATGTTGCGATCTTCAAAGGTGAACAAACCAAAATGGCTGTTGGGGGAAGACCCCAACGTGCAAAACTTGCCGTTTCAGCGATGGATATCCTAAACCAAGCCAACCAAGAAGATGATGAACTTTTCAATCAAGTCGCCGATGAAGTCGTCTCTGAACTTCGTTTTTCAGATGATGAAAGAGGATCGGAGACGTACCGCAGGTTACTCGCTCATACCTATATCACACGTGGTCTTAAGGAGGTGTACGGAAAATGATGACATCCTTTTATTTAAACGGGAAGAAGATGTATTATGATGCCAAACCCGATGAATATCTTCTTGATACGTTACGAAGTGAAGAAATGATCAGTGTCAGAAGAGGATGTGACACCTCCAGTTGTGGTGTCTGTACGGTTTTAGTCGATGATAAACCCATGTTATCCTGTAGTTTACTCACCTTATCTATGGAAGGAAAGCATATTACTACTGTCGAAGGCATTCAAGAAGACATTGAAGTGATTGCTGACCTTTTTGGACATGAAGGTGCCGACCAGTGTGGTTTTTGTAACTCAGGGATTGCTTTAACGATCTATGCATTGAAAAAAGAGCTTAAAGAGCCAACCGATGAAGAGATTAAACACTATATCATCGGTAATCTTTGTCGTTGTTCAGGGTATCAAGCTCAGTTTAAAGCGATTAAAGATTATCTGGGGGTGAAAAAATGAAAGCGGTCAATCAAAAAATTCCATCGATTGATGGAAAAGGTATATTACTAGGACGAAAGGCGTATACCGATGATCTAGCAGAACCTAAATCATTGATTATTAAGATCCTTAGAAGTCCTCACCCATTCGCGAAAATCACATCCATCGATACATCAAAAGCGAAAGCTCTCCCAGGGGTTGAACTCGTTTTAACCCATCATGATGTCCCTAGAAAATCCTATACACGTGCAGGACAAGGCTATCCAGAACCATCACCTCATGACAAATTTGTCTTTGATGAATATGTCAGATATGTTGGAGATGAAGTGGCATGCGTCGCAGCATCTAGTGAGGAAGTAGCCAATCAAGCATTATCGTTGATTGATGTTACCTATGAAGTTTTAGATCCTGTTTTAGATTTAGAAAAAGCGTATGAACATCCTTCGATCATTCATCCTGAAGAAGGTATTTTCGAGATGTTTCCGATTGGATTTGATCCCAAAAAGAATCAAGCTGCTGAATATTCCATGCATATCGGTGATGTGGATCAATTGATGGCATCCTGTGATGTGGTGATTGAACGTACCTTTACAACCCAAGCTCAAGCCCATACGATGCTTGAACCACATACTGCTAATGCAAGACTTGACTATCAAAATCGATTGGTGATTTACAGTTCTACACAGACTCCTTTTCATGTCAGACGCATTTTATCACAAACCCTAAATATTCCAAT
>CAYLLL010000196.1:0-2934 GCA_964384655.1 uncultured Mariniplasma sp.
GAGTGGATTTTTTGTTATCGAGGCTGTTTATGTCTTTATTTCGTTACAGCCCCTTGTTAATTTTTATGATTCGATAGTTGGTTTTCCACCTTTGACAAAGGACAACAAGATCGCACTTAACCCCAAGGGTAGAAGTAAAATTAAGACCGCTTGATTTGTCCCCCAAGAACCAATGGCTATTGCGAGTAAGAATGGACTGATGATTCCAGAAAACTTACCAAATAC
Source organism: uncultured Mariniplasma sp. (assembly GCA_964384655.1). Classification (GTDB taxonomy): domain Bacteria; phylum Bacillota_I; class Bacilli_A; order Acholeplasmatales; family Acholeplasmataceae; genus Peloplasma. Next base: position 226 of record CAYLLL010000196.1, read on the forward strand.
CGAGAAGAAACCAAAGAATTCATTCGCTTTTTCCATGGGTAGCATTTTCGCGAAGTAACTTCTTGAAATGGATTGGATACCACCTTGAGCACTCCCTACAAGAACACCGACAACCCACATTAGCCATGCTGTGTCTTCATTGATAAAGTAGGTAACGACCACAGTGACAGCATAGATAATAATGCCATAAAAAATCATGAATTTCCCACCAAGTTTTTCTGCCATCTTCCCATAGAGAATTGCACTTGGGAACGCGATTAATTGCACGAGAACAACTACACCCAATAAGACGGAAACACCTACACCGAGTTCTGTACCGATGGTGGTGGCTAATCGGATGACGGTATTGACCACATCGATATAGAACAAATAAGAAAGCATAAAGATAAAAATGAAGCGATAGGATTTAATATCAGTGAATGTCTTTTTCAAACTGCTTAATCCATCGAGTAAAGGTCTTTTTGGACGTTCAACGATGTACGTTTGCTCAACATCTTTAAGCAAAGGAATGGAATACACTGCCCACCAGATTAACGCTACCAAAAACGCAAATGCTACCGTGATAAATTCTAAGGAGGTCGGGAGAACTTCAAAGACCACCAGTGCATAAGGTATGATAGCGATCGCGAAAGGAATCATCGATCCGATATACCCCCATGCATAGCCATATGAACTCACCTTATCCATTCTGGATTCATCGGTGACATCCATTAAGAAGGCATCATAAACGACAATCGAAATATTATAACCGATCGATGAAATCACAAAGAACACAAGAAGAGAGATAATCTCTAATCCTGGGATAATGAGTGCTAATCCACCCACAAGACCTAACGTTAAAAAGATTTTGAAGAATTTCTTTTTGTTTCCCCGATAATTGGATAACGCACCAATAATGGGTGACATTAAAGCATCGGTCAGTGCAATCCCTGCCGTCACAAACGCGAAGATTTGTGTACGGTTAGCTACACTTGCGGTAACACTCTGATAATAAATAGGAAATAGGACAGTCACAATCGTAAGAATATACGCGGAGTTAGCGATGTCATATAAGACCCAGCTACGTTCCTTTTTGGTTAGACCTTTAAGCTTAAACATAGGCACCTCGATATCATTGTATGATATCATTGTAGCCTATTTACTTTGAAATTAAAACAATTTTGATGAAATCTTAACAATTATTTAGCAATTGGGTACCTAAACCCATGTTATAATAGGAGCATATCGAAAGTTTGGGGGGACATGATGAAGGGTTATCACAAGATTCTATTGAGTTTAGCCATCACCTTTTTTGTGTTGTGGATTGTCAATATGATTCTCATATCGGTAAATTATCTTTTCGTTATTCAAGTATACATACCCATTTCTTTGGGTACGTTACTTTTTGGCTTGATGGGGTTATTCAGTTTTCTCTTTCTCTTCTTTTTCAGCATGGGTTGGATGTATAAGGTGCTTTTATCCATCATGGCTTTGATGGGAATCTTATTGCTTGGCTTAACTAGTCTAGGTAGTGGAGATTATCGGTATGATCTCTATAAACGTGGGGAGTATACCCTTATTATTGAAGATAATCGCTTTATCTTTGCTGGTAAAAGATCCATCTATCAAAGAGAAAATGGTTTAGTAGCCAAAAAAATCTTCACCTGTGAGGTAGGTGAAGATAATAGTTGTAACTATGACATTGAAGGCCATATGCTTCGTGTCGATGTTTCTTACAATGGAACTATTTTTCGAACTGAATGGGTTGACCTTTCAAAATAAACACGATTTAAGTCTTTTATGTGGTAAGTCTATATGACTTGTGATAGATTATGATTGGATAGTAATCAAGGAGATGAAAATTCAATGTTAAAACAATTCATTGCAGAGTTTTATGGGACGTTTATTTTAGTGTTTGTAGGTGTCGGATCCATCGTGTATGGATTAGCTAGCAACCTTCTTGGAGTTGCCGTTGCGTTTGGGATGGGTGTAGCGATAGGTATCTTTAGCTTAGGACATATCTCAGGGGCTCATTTCAATCCTGCGGTCTCTTTGGGTATGTTAATTGCAAAACGGTTATCGGTAAAAGAGTTTTTGGGATATGCGGTTGCTCAAGTTTTCGGTGGAATTCTTGCGGTGCTCATCTTTATAGTCACCAAGCCCATCGATTCGTTTGTAACCCTTGGTGAAAATGGATTCAGTGCACCCACGACGGTATGGATGGTTCTCCTTTTTGAACTTATTCTGACATTCATTTTAGTGTTTACCATTTTAACCACATCAAAGAAAGCATCACTTGAACCCTTCATGGCAATCATTGTGGGTGTCACACTCATCGGCTTAATTCTTGTTGGAGGTCCTGTTTCAGGGGCATCACTCAATCCAGCACGTTCTCTAGCTCCAGCACTTTTCGCAGGCAATGATGCATTATCTCAAGTATGGGTTTATCTATTTGCTCCACTTCTTGGTGGTGCACTTGCAGGAGTCATTCATCGATTCAAAGAAGTGTAAGAAGTAAAAATGTGCGATCATCGCACATTTTTTTATTTTAGTTGTAAAGCGTCTTTCCCATACTCCATAAGTTCAATTGGATTTCCATCTGGGTCATCGATCCACGCTTGATAATTGTTATCTTTTCCAAGGATGACATCGTGTTTGATTTTAATCCCCTTTTCTTTGAGTGAAAGAACAAACTCTCTTAAGTTGATGACTTCAAAACAGAGATGGTTA
>CAYLLL010000197.1:0-2924 GCA_964384655.1 uncultured Mariniplasma sp.
TTGCCACCTGCTGAATGCCCGGTGACACCAATTTTAGTTTTATCTACAAATGGATAGACATCCTCATGGTCGTAGACATAATTAATGATGTCAAAAGCTCCATAACCTTCCACAGTCGCGATTGCTCGTCCTTCAAGTCCTAAGCTTGAGGATGAATCCCCTTGGCTGTAAGGATCGATGTTAATGACTACAAATCCACGTCGAGCAAATTCGAGGGCGATGTGTCCTTGGGTTTCTCTACTGCGTTGAAATCCAGCAATGACGATAATCAGTGGTGCTTTGTTATCTTCGGTTGCTGTAGAGGGATGATAAAGGTCATATACCACGGTTTGACCATCTCTTGCCGCGAAATGGACAGTTTCGATATCGACTTTACCCCAATCACTTTGTATCATCGAAGCGAAGAAAGAGACGATGAAGATGAGAAGTGTCAGGGAGAGAACCCACACCCCAGGCTTTGTCAATCTTTCTATAAATCTTCTTAATATCTTCATATTGCCATCCTTTTTTGCGCATTTCATCTATGAAAGCGTTATCTCAATCTAAGTATATCAAAAAAAAGCACAATAAAACGGGTGCTTTGTTTTGGTTTTTTTATATGGTATAAATATTTTTTATACTTCTTTTCTATCTCTTAAGAAGTTAATGAACTCAAGTGCCCCTTTATGTAGTTGTGCATCTTTTTGCCAGATGAGTCCAATCTTCATAGTGAGTTTTCCTGCAAAGGGTAATCCAACGATGGAATCATCGTGTTCATCGATAAGTTCTTTCATCAAAAATGCACCCCCGGCATTCATCTTCACAAAGTTTCTGATGACTGATAATTGTGAAGAGACTAAGATGATATTAGGATTTTGGTTCACCTCTTGATACATGTGATTCACCAATTGATTTTGGAAAAAACCTTCTTTAAATAAAATAATGGGTTCATCCTTGATGTCTTCAATCGTAACCATTCCTTTTTGACAGATCGGATTTTCTTTATTAACGACATAGAGGAGTTCTGTTTCTAAGATCATCTCTTTTTCATAATGTTCATTGGCACTATCATTAAGAATGGAAAAGCCGATATCTAATGACTTGTTTTCAATCTTCTTTCGAATGGTAAGGGATCCTTCTTCCCAAATTTCAAATTTCGCATCTGGATGATGATTGATGTATTGGCTATAGATCTTCGGAAACAAAAAGGATCCAATCATGGGAGGAACACCAATACGAATGGTATATTTCTTTTGTGCTAAATCTCTTAAGTCTTTATCGAGCACATCAAAACTATTGATGAGTTGTTTTGCTTTTTCATAAAGAAACTCTCCATCAAGCGTGAGTGTTAATCCATGATTTTTCCGCTCAAAAAGTTTTAAGTTATATTCCTTTTCAAGTTGATTGATGGCAGTAGATAAAGCAGGTTGTGTGACAAAAAGTGATCTTGCCGCTGAGGTCAGGGATCCGTTTTCACACACAGCAATGAAATATTTCATTTGTAATAGGGTCATGGGATTCTCCATTTCATGGATCTGTTCACTATTATTCTATAACAGATTCAACAAAACTTTAATCAAACCGTGAAAATATTAAAAATTGAGGACGTCTCGTTTTGTTCTTGTTTAGATTACAACACTCTAAACAGCTCGTCTTTAGTGTACTCAATTAAGTTGACATGATAAAAAGAAGAACCTTATCTTGGCACGTGATATAATGAAATTATAAAGGAGGATTATTCTCATGGAACTTGTATTAACATTGCTTGGAATTCTTATCGTTGTTTTCTTCTTTCTTGCTTCACTCAATGGAATTAAAAAATATGTGAAAAGTCCAATCATTAACCAAATTGCGAAACAGCATCGTATCTTTGGCATGTTAGCAACTTTCTCTGCGCTTATTCATATGCTCGTTGCTGTCATTGGTGGCGATTTAAGAATTACAGGAACACTTGCACTGATTTCACTTGTTGTCACAGGGATGATGGGTATGCTATTCTCTAAACAAAAGACAAAAGCACTTTATATTGCTCATCGCATCATGGGACCTCTGACACTCGTATTAATAGTGATTCATATCATCTTCAACAGTACATCATAAGAATCGATTACATCGGTTCTTTTTTATTACTGTTTTTCAAACTATGCGTTCCATGATACAATGAAACATGAATACACGTATACACGAGGTGAATCGCATGATTGATTGTTCATCGTTTTCATCCATGTCCATCGAAGAGAAAATCCATCATTTAGTCGATGATCGTTTTTTGATTATCGGCTCACCAAAGATCAAAATTGCGTATGATCAATTGAAAAAAGATATCTATCATCACGATGAAGCTGAACTCACCATGGCATGGCTCGCGTTATTTTCCGGTGATAATTTAGGTCTTCACCAACGCTATCAGTCGATAGATCCCAAGAATCTTGCACCAAGATCTTTTGGTCTCTATCAAGATTTAGTTGCACTCTCTGGAACATTTGGATCCCTTGATGAACGTCTCAAACAAAGTCAGAAAGCCCTAGATCTTTTGGAAGGTGAAGATGATCTTTATCTTGCCAATGCCTATTTGACACATGGACAAGTTTTAAACGGAATGCTCAAATTACGCGATGCTGCCATTTACTTCAAAAAAGGATACACCATTTTCTTTCAACACAGATTCACCTTCGCAGCAAGCATCGCACTAACGAATAGTCTTTTAATCAACTATCGCTTAGGTGAGCTTGATCATGTCGTTATGGATATTGAGCAATCACTCATGATTTTCTCCCAATTTCAAAGTGATGAACAAGAGATCGTCGATGTAATAAAACTTCCTTTAGGTATGTGTTATTTAGAATATGGGAAATATCAAATGGCTGAAAAAGCATTAATTAGTTCAGAGAGAGCCATCGATCAATTTGATTTAATTCATATGCATGGGTACCTTGAAATCGCAC
>CAYLLL010000198.1:0-2918 GCA_964384655.1 uncultured Mariniplasma sp.
CATATTCTTTAAGCTTAAAAAAAACAATAGGTTAGCATTATAGAGAACGGAGATTGAAAGAATTGACCCTACATCCCTTCAAAAAAATAATGCGAATACATTTCAAATACTGAACTTATGATATACTATACGTAACTAAAGCATAGGGGGAAATATCATGCCAAAGAAGTCAACAGTTATTTCATTTTTTTATTGGGCAAGAAGTGTGTCGTTTGCACTTCAGTTCATTCTTTTAATCGTTTTGGTGTTGTTTGCATCTGCAAACAGTAACGAATCCTGGGTTAGCTATATGGTCAATCATTCTCTGTTTGGTTGGATTGTTTTCTTTCTTATCAGTGCTGTTGTCAGTTCAATAACGATTGAGCATCTCGAAAAAAAATAAAGGCTATTCGCCTTCATCTTCTATGGAAAGGGTCGATTCTCCTCCGAGTAAATAATCGGGTAGAGCACCCTTTTTTTGATATTGATAATACGCTGCTGCGCCGATCATGGCTGCGTTATCTGTACAATATTCCATCTTAGGAATAATGATTTCACGATTAGGTATTTCCGTAAAAATTCGATGTCTAAGACCTTTGTTCGCTGCAACACCTCCAGCAACAATGATCTGTTTGACATCATATGCTTCAGCAGCAAGCCGTGTTTTCTCAATGAGTACATCAAGAACGGATGCTTGAAATGATGCACACATGTCATTGATATCAACGGATTCACCACGTTGTTCGTAGTTGTGAACGAGGTTGATCACCGCACTTTTCAATCCCGAAAAGCTAAAATTAAATTCACTTTTATCTAAGAAGGGTCTTGGTAAATGATAGATATCTTTGCCGAGTGCAGCACGTGCATCGACGATAGGACCTCCTGGATAGGATAACCCAAGGGTACGGGCAACCTTATCGTACGCTTCACCTACAGCATCATCTTGGGTCGTTCCTAAAAGTTTGAACGACATATGTTCTTTCATATAAATCAGTTCAGTATGACCTCCTGAAATCAGTAAAGCGAGTGCTGGAAACTTGATTTCATGATCAATCCCTGCTGCATAGATGTGGCCGTGAAGATGGTTGACGCCTATCAAAGGTTTGTTATGAGCAAAGGCAAATGCTGTCGCTGCATTAATACCCACAAGAAGAGAACCAATCAGTCCAGGTCCCTTAGTTACCGCCACGAGATCAATGGCTTCAGGGGATAATTGTGCATCTTTTAGGACTTCATCAAAAATACGTGTCATATGAACCACATGGTTTCGTGAGGCGATTTCAGGGACAACCCCCCCAAATCGCTTATGGATATCAATTTGTGATAAAACGATATGTGACAAAACGTCTTTACCATCCTTAACGATAGCAACAGAACTTTCGTCACATGAGGATTCAACAGCTAAAATAATCATGGGTTCACCTCCTTAATGTAAACAATAGCATCTTCATTTTGATAATAATTCTTTCGAATATGGGATTTTCTAAACCCAAAAGATAGGTAAAGTTTTTGTGCAATCTCGTTGCTTTCTCTCACTTCTAGTGACAACGTTTTGACACCTTGTTTCTTCAAATAGTCAAGGGCATACGTAAGCAGAATTTTCCCATAACCTTTTTTTTGTTCATGAGGAAAGACAGCAAAATTCATTATTTCTGCTTCTTGATCAACTCTTAATCCGATATACCCGACCATCTGATGATTCACTTCACCGATCACGATATGTGAAAAAGGATTAAGCATCATTTCATCATATAAGAAGGATTCACCAAGTGATTCCTTAAATACTTGATGTTCAAGTGTGACGATGTTTAAAATATCGTCAACGGTCGCTGGTCTTATGTTCATTGGCTTCGGCTTCTGTAATTCGCAAATAATTGGGAACTAAATCATGAATATCTTCCACAATTTTTCCCTTTTCTCTTAAGATCTTCGGATTCACTAAGTATGATCGATCATCGATAAAAACGGTTTGACTCTTTAAGTAAAGAGGAAGTTCTTGAAGATCCGATAACTTACGGTATCCTTCTTCTAACAATACGTGACCTTCTTGATGAATCATCGAAAACACATATCCTCTGCGTGCATCGATCAAAGGACAAACAACTTTATCATACCCAGACGTCATAAAAAGAAGGGAACTAATGACTTTAAGTTTAATGTTCAATTGATGGGCAAGCATTTTCCCAACGACGACTGCGATGCGTATGCCTGTATATGATCCCGGTCCATAACCGATAATCATTTCATCAATCTGTTCAAGTTTTAACTTATTTCTCTTTAAGACTTGTTGAATACGATCGACTAAATACTTCGCGTGATCACGCGAAGCAAGACGAATGGATGAGTCGATTAAAATATCATCTTTCGCAAGGCCTACAAACATGACATTGGTTGACACGTCAAAAAATAAGGTTCTCATATATAGCGTACCGCCCTTTGACAGGGAATTCCGATGCATTCCATCGTGAATTCACGAAGGTTCTCATCAAGTTTCGTTATTTTTACCATTAAGTAATCTCTTGGAAGGAGTGCTTCTGCCTGAAATGGCCATTCCACAACAATCATACCTGTACCATCGATATATTCTTCCAAGTCAAAATCATCACCTGCTCCATCAAGGCGATAGAGATCAAGATGATAAAGTGTTTTCAACCGGTTGGATGATTTATATTTTTTCATGATGGTAAATGTTGGTGAATTCACAACGTCTTGAATTCCTAAAGCTCTTGCAAGACCTTTCGTAAACGTTGTTTTTCCTGATCCAAGTTCCCCATCGAGTAAAATAACGACCTTTTCTTCATCCAGCAACAATAAACCAAGCTCATAGCCTAGAGCTTCGGTTTCACTCGCTGAATAGGTCAGTTTTTGTTTCATAACATCCCTACTTTAAAATATGTTCATAACCCTTTTTGCCAAGGAGTGCAAACATATTCTTTTTG
>CAYLLL010000199.1:0-2915 GCA_964384655.1 uncultured Mariniplasma sp.
AAGGGTTACTTTTGCACCGATAGGCATACCTTCTCTAAGTTTGAAGTTAGAGATGGAGTTTTTTGCCTTTGTCACGAGTGGTTTTTGACCAGTGATCGCTCTTAGTTCTTCAACAGCGTCATCTAAGACTTTAGGATTGAAGACAGCGTCACCAACACCCATGTTGACGACAATTTTTTCGATTTTTGGAACTTGCATCACAGACGAGTAATTGAATGCCTTAATCAGTTCGGGTTTGACAACATTTTCGTAACGTTCTTTAATTATGCTCATTGTTCAAACTCCTTATTTATCAAGGCTTGCGCCTGATTTTTTCGCATAACGGACTTTTTTACCATCGACATCCTTCACACCAACACGGGTGGGTTTTCCTGTCTTTGGATCAAGTAGTGCTACGTTAGATGCATGAATGGGTGCTTCTTTTTCGACGATACCGCCTTTTTCGTTAGCTTGGGTAGGTCTTTGGTGTTTTTTCACTAAGTTGACACCTTCCACAAGGACACGATCTGTCTTAGGATAAACCTTAATGACGCGGCCTGTTTTACGGGATTTGTTCCCTTTTTTATCAGTTACAAATTGATCGGCTCCAGCGATGACTGCAACTGTGTCTCCAGCTTTGATATACATCTCTGAGACCTCCTTATAATACTTCTGGAGCTAAGGAAACGATCTTCATGAAGTTCTTTTCTCTGAGCTCTCTTGCCACGGGTCCGAAAATACGGGTTCCACGTGGGTTCAAATCATCTTTAATAATAACAACGGCATTTTCATCAAATTTGATGTATGAGCCATCATTGCGACGAAGTCCTGAAACTGTACGAACGATAACGGCTTTAACGACGTCACCTTTCTTCACTGCACCACCAGGTGAAGCTTTTTTTACCGTAACTACGATGATATCACCGATATTAGCATAGCGACGGCGGGTACCCCCTAGAACTTTAATCACAAGGACTTCTTTAGCGCCACTGTTATCTGCGACGACTAATCTACTTTCTTGTTGAATCATTGTCTATTCCTCCCTATACTAGATCGGCCTTAGCAACAACCTCTACGAGACGGAATCTCTTGGTCTTGGATAGTGGACGGGTTTCCATAATGGTTACTCTGTCACCAATGCCTGCTAAGCCTTCTTCATCATGCACGTGGAACTTCTTTGAAACCTTTACACGTTTACCATATAAAGGGTCTTTCTTGTAGGTATCAACAACCACCGTGATCGTTTTATCCATCTTGTCAGATACAACTGTACCGGTATAAATTTTTCTATTATTACGTTCCATGGTATCCTCCTTACTCACGTTCACTGATGATTGTCTTCATTTGAGCAATCGTCTTCTTCACTTGACTAATCCGTGCTGTATTCTCAAGTTGTCCTACTGCAAGTTGAAAGCGTAGGTTGAATAATTCTGCCTTGAGTTCAGCGATTCTTTTTTCAAGATCTGGTGTGCTGATCTTTCTAATGTCTGCCGCTTTCACGCTTGCTCACCTCTTTTAACAATCTTTGTCTTAATCGGTAATTTGTGAGATGCTAAGCGAAGTGCTTCTTTTGCGACTTCATCGGTCACGCCGTTCACTTCAAACATCACTTTACCTTCTTTGACAACCGCTACCCAGTGGTCTGGAGCACCCTTACCGGATCCCATACGCACTTCGAGTGGTTTCTTTGTCTTTGCTAGATGAGGGAAGATGTTGATCCATACTTTCCCTAATCTCTTCATATGTCTTGTCATCGCGATACGTGCCGCTTCGATTTGACGGTTTGTAATCCATGCACCTTCTTGAGCGATCAAAGCGTAATCACCATTGAGAATTTCATTTCTTCCCTTGGCTTTACCTTCGTAGCTAACACGGTGAGGACGACGGAATTTTGTGCGTTTAGGCATTAACATAATTAGTTGCCTCCCTTGCTGTCACGTGCTTTGCCCCTGTTGTTATCACGAGGTGCGCGTCTTTCTCTGTCTTGTCTTGGTGCTCTTTCGTCTTGTTTTCTTAGATTTTCTTCACGGGTTTGTCCTGGAAGAACTTCACCGTTATAAATCCAAACTTTGACACCTAAAACACCGTAGGTTGTATGTGCTTCTGCAGTTGCATAATCGATGTCTGCGCGAAGGGTATGAAGAGGTACTTGACCTTCTGAATAACCTTCACTGCGTGCGATTTCAGCACCACCAAGGCGACCAGAAACGAGGGTTTTGACACCTTTAGCTCCTGCCTTGAGGGCACGTTGCATTGCAATTTTTTGTACTCTTCTAAAAGAAGCGCGGCTTTCTAATTGCTCAGCAATGCTTTGTGCAACGAGTGTAGCAACTCTTTCAGGACGCTTAACTTCAACAATGTTGAAGACAACTTCCTTCTTTGTAATTTTTTCTAATGCAGCCACAGCCTTTTTCTTGGTTTCAGCATCTCTACCGATTACAATACCTGGCTTTGCTGTATGTAAAGAGATTTTAACGCGATCTTTTCCGCCTTTACCCTTTACTCTTTCAATTTCGATGTGAGATACCGCAGCTTTTTTATAAAAGTCGTTTAAGTAGTCACGAATCAATGCGTCTTCTTTGACCAATTGGGGTACGACAGTCTTTTCAGCATACCACTTGGAATCCCAAGTACGAATGATGCCAAGGCGCATACCGATTGGATTAACTTTTTGTCCCATGGATTCTCACCTCTACTCTTTATCTGCCACAACAACAGTGATGTGGCTAGTTCTCTTCTGAATGATGTCGCCTTGACCTTTCGCTCTTGGGAGTAATCTCTTGAGACGAACGCCTTCATTGACGAAACATTCCTTAACATATAAATTTTCAACGTTTGCATTGTTGTTGTGCTCAGCGTTTGCAACTGCTGAATTGAGCACTTTTAAAATAACTGGTGAAGCTCCGCGTGGAGTAAACATCAAAATCGCTTGTGCT
>CAYLLL010000200.1:0-2896 GCA_964384655.1 uncultured Mariniplasma sp.
TAGAAAGAAAGGAAGCTATACTCTAACTATTATTACAGTTATGAGTATACAAGACTTTTTATGACAAATAATCTATTCTTTACCTCGGTTTTTCTCAATATAGGACTGACCCTGGGTACTCTTTTATTCCTTTTAGGATTCTTTATTTTACAAAATAGACTGATAAAGAAAAGAGAAGACACCTTAAAGCGATTTATCGTGATTGGAGTGTATGTCATCGACTTTATCTTTATGGTGGCATCGATCGGTTTCTTGCTATATGTGTGGAATTATGATCTAAGTGTCTATTTAACCGATCTATCCACCAATTTCATTTCTTTCCTAGAATCTTCACTCAATCGAGCTATTAGTAGCTTACTGGTTCTCTTTGTTGCATTACTCATTCTTCGAATCACTAAGATGAGTTTACAAAGGATTGGTCAAAAAGAAGGACCCACAAAGCGTAGAAAACGAACCGTTGCGAGAGTTTTAAGAAGTATCAGCAAATATACCATTTGGATCATCACGATCATGATTATCTTATCCATCTGGGGAGTCAATGTCGCGCCTGCACTCGCTGGATTAGGTATCTTAGGCTTAGTCATCGGTCTAGGAGCTCAAAAGTTTATCAATGATTTAATCGCCGGATTCTTCATTGTGTTTGAACATCATTTTGATGTGGGTGATACCGTCCAAGTCAAAGGATTTAAAGGGGTAGTCACCGATATTGGTTTAAAGACGACTAAGATAAAGAACTGGAAGAATGAAGTTATTATTCTTTCGAATGGGGAAATTACCGATCTTATCAATTATTCAACAGATATCTCAGTTGCTGTCATTGACTTTGGTATCGCCTATCATGAAGATGCTCAGAAAACCATGGAGTTGTTGAATGCTGAATTGCCTAAGATGAAATCTGAATTTCCTGAAATTGTTGAAGATCCCTTTGTCGTTGGTGTGATTAACCTGAATTCAAGTAGTGTCGACATGCGTGTTGTCTGCAAGACTCAAAATGAACAACACTATAAAATTGAACGCGCCATCCGAAAAAGAATCAAAGAACTCCTCGATGAAAACGGCATTGAAATTCCCTTCCCACAAGTTGTGGTTCATCAACCTAAATAGTAAAAAAAGCGATTCCTCTCGGAGTCGCTATTTTTTTGGAAAACATTCATCTTTACTGCACTGCTTACCGTATGCACAATTGGCACATACCCCTTGATCTTTTTTGCGCGTCATACGGTAGATAATTCCAAACAATATCAATCCAACAACCAAGACAATCATAACATCTGCAAACGTCATAAAATCACCTCAATCAGACGACCGATTTGAAAAACGAGTGTGGCTAATACCCAAGCGATTCCCGTTTGGAAAAGCACTGCTTTCCACATCCGTTTGGTCGTCCCAAGTTCTTCTCTCATCGCGCCAATCGCGCCAAAACAAGGGGCAGAAAAGAGATTGAACACCATAAATGCATACGCCGAAGATGCTGTAAAGAAGCCAAAGATACCTGAATTAAAAATGAGTAATCCTTCAGATACTTCACTTGAATATCCAGAGATAATGGCCATTGATCCAACGACTTGTTCTTTGGCGACTAATCCTTGAATCGCTGAGACACTCGCTGCCCAAGAGAGTTCACCTAACATGGGATAAAAGATCCATGAAATGAGTTTTCCGATACTTGCAAGCATCGAGAACTCGATATCAACGCCATACTGAAACCTAAAATTAAAACTTAAGAGAAACCAAACCACCACGGATGCGAGGAGAATGACACTTCCTGCATGTTCGATAAATGCCCAAGCTTTGGAAGTGACATCAAACCATAAATAACGTAAGCTGGGGAGTTTATATTCAGGAAGTTCTAAGATAAAAGATGAGGTTTTTCCTCTAAACAAGATTTGCTTCATAAGATAAGCGGATACTAAAATAATAATAATTGCGAGAAAATATAACGATGCACTAACGAGTCCGGAATGATCTTCAAAAAAGTATCCTGCAAACAAGGTAACAATCGGTAGTTTCGCACTACAAGGAATAAAGGGTGTAAGCATGATGGTCATCTTTTTTTCCGTTTCATCATTAATCGTTCTCGCACTCATAATCGCAGGAACGCTACACCCACTTCCCACGATAAAAGGGATCAGTGATTTTCCTGAAAGTCCTACTTTTTGAAAGATTCGGTCCAAGAAAAAAGCAATTCTTGCCATATAACCCGTGGTCTCTAAAAGTGAAATAAGAAGGAAGAGAATCACGAGTTGTGGTAAGAAATTCATCATGGCTCCTACACCAGCAAGGATCCCATCGACGACAAGTGATACTGCCCATGGAGATGCATTGACGCCCTCTAGGAAGTTTTTCATCCATTCACCCAATGATCCCATAAGTTGACCTACAAATTCGACGGTTGCTCCACCCACAGGTCCAGCAGCGAGATAATAGACACCAAACATGATGAACATGAAAATCGGTATCGCAAAGACTCGATGAAGAAAAATGCTATCGAGTCGATCTGTCAACGTGAGTAGATCACGTTTCGCGATAATCGCTTCATCACGAATTAACTCAATATAGCGATAGCGTTCATCAGCGATGACTTGCTCCATATCGCGTTTATACTCTTTTTCTAATTCAGTAATAATGTGATCCACATCACCCTGTCGATAACTATCGAATAAAGGATCTCTTTCAATGACTTTCACGGAAAGAAATCTTGAATGACTGGTATCGACTAAAGGCTCTAAAGTTTCAATCGCCTTCTCTAGGGTATGATCATAAATATGTTGGTAATGGTTCTTCCGATAATCTTCTTGTTTGATCGTTTGGATCAAATTAAAGACATTGGTTTTCTTTAATGCTGAGATCGGCATAATCGTTGTATCTAGTCGACGTTCTAAGGTACCGATATCAT
>CAYLLL010000201.1:0-2894 GCA_964384655.1 uncultured Mariniplasma sp.
TCTTGCCTACGGTGAGATATGCGATGGAACCGAAGATGTTAATGAACATGACGATGACGATCCACCCTACTTGGTTTAGATTCTTTGTGCCTTTTCTTAAAATGTCAATGACACAATAAATTGCTAATCCGTATTGGAGTAAAACCACGGGTAATAACATGAGAATAAGTTCTTGAGTGATTGCTAAGTTAATCATTTGTAATGCCTCCTTTGTTTTTAACACCTCCATTATAAAAAAAGAAAGAGTCACATGATAAGTGACTCCAGTCATATCTTTGGTCATATGACATTTACATGCCTAAATCTTTGAAATATAACACAGCTTGTGTGCGATCGGTACAATCGATTTTCGCATAGATTTGAGAGATATAGTTTTTGACTGTTCCAGTGGATAGATAGAGGGTATCTGCAATCTGTTGGTTGGATTGACCCTCTAATAAGAGGCGAATGATATCGAGCTCTCTGGGTGAAAACTCTGAAAGATCTATTTTAGGTTTGTGCTTTAAGGAAAGATGACTGATGATCTTTAACGCGATTTGACCAGGGAGTATGATATCGCCTTGCAAACTATCCTTCATGGCTTTAAAGAGTTGATCTGCTTGAATATCTTTTAATAAGTAACCTGATGCACCATATTGCATCGCCTCAATAATGAATTGATCATCATCAAACGTCGTGAGAATGATAATCTTTATGGCTTTATGTTTTTCCTTAATACACTTTGTTGCCTCAACTCCATTCATCACGGGCATGCGGATATCCATTAAGACGACATCGGGTTGACATGAAGAAACTTCTGCATCACCGACGACAGTAAACTCAGGATTGGATTCGATTAACGATTTGAGTCCATCACGGATGATTGTCTGATCGTCTACTAAAAAGACCTTGATTTTAGACATCGGCATTACCCCCAAGTGGAATACTTAGGTAAAGGGTAAACCCCATATCATCCGTTGAGGAAACTTTGATGAAACCACCAATGGACTTAATGGCATGATCGATATGGGTTAATCCATAACCATAGGTGATGGATGAAGATGGATGTCCATCATTATTAAGTGTCATCTCTAGACGATCTTTTGTTGAAGTGAGAAGAATATTGACTTCTTTCGCTTTCCCATGTTTGAGTGCATTCGTGAAAAACTCTTTGGTTGCTGATAACAAGATCCGTTGTTGAATTGGGATTAAAGAGGGGTTTGATTCATGCTCAAAATGAATATCAAGATTCGTGGAATTTTTGGACTTATGAATCAAATCCATCATGTTTTCAACAAACGTTGGATACGATAGAAGGTCGACGCCTGAGACTAATGAACGAATTTGATTTAATCCATTCTTCACCTGTTCTTTTGAAGATTCTATCTTATCTTTTAAACCATCTTGTTCGGGAGCCATCATGGTTAATGCGGATTCGAGTTGAATGACTACCGTGGTCAATGTATGACCGACATGATCATGAATGTCTGCTGCCAAGCGACTACGTTCTTCTTTAGCGGTTAGTTCTTCAATCATTAATGCTTGCTCTTTAAGTGTTGTCACATACGCGTTCAATGATTGATTAATGATCAAATGTCTTTTTAAAGATGAGAAAGCGGTGAATACCAAAATAAAGAATAGTATATTGGTATATACATATGCTACACGTAAATCAGAATTCATGGTGTCTAATAAATAATAGACTTTGAGAAGGGTGAACGCAACATAAGATACAAAACTCACGATGAAGATATATCGCGTTTTATCCGAAGGTAAGACATTGAGAATCCCTACCAAAACCATCAGTACCATGATCTGTATCGGAGTAGAAGCGGTTAAGTATTCAACCACCAAAACAGTAGAAAACAATACAGTAGAGGTGAGATATAACCAAGAGTTTTTCTTGATAGAAACCAAAACCTCATTAACAATCACTAGGGTATAGATAAGCGATCCTAACCAAACAACAAGCGTTTTATGATCAAACGACTGATCAAAGGCGATTAATTGCAAGATAAAGAATTGAAGTGATATCACGGTGATGACGAGAATTCCTCGTCTGAAATAAGGGTTGATTTCATCTTTGTAGGATGCTTGATCCTTTTTATACATAAGAAATAAATATAATGATATCGAAAGAAAGTTAAAAACGATGAATGAGACGATCCACCAGATACGTACACTCTCTTTTAAGTCTGTTTGCCCCCACACATGCTTAATCACATACACTTGCATGATGATTTGAAAAATCATCGTTGGGATGAGTATGGGAATGATTTCAATGAGATTCATAGATAACCTCTTTTATAGAACTCGTATAGTTTCATCATAGGTGAAAAAAGCCACAATGTCAACCTTTTGAAGACATGTGGCTTGTATTCAAGATATTTAAAGATAGGGTGTCATGAGCATAGCGCCTTTATCCCAAACGAGCATGAACTCTTCTAAAGATCCCCGAATGGTAAATCGCATCCAACTGACTGCTGGATCATTGACGATGATGTCAACTGAACCATCAGTTTTGATTTCATAACCTACCACAACGATCACATGACCGGATGAATAGGTTAATGGACCAAAGGCTCCATTAGAAGATTCTCCTTTCGAGACACCGACAATCAATGGACCGTAGTGGTCAAGAACATAGAGTAACATCTTAGCACTATGAAATTCAAGTTCATGAAAGATCACACCAATTTGGGTTGCTCCGATATCGTTTTTTGTCGTTCCAAATCGCTCAGTGCCCTGGCGAATCAGGACTGAATAATATTCTTGAGGAACATGTAAATCGATAAGTTTATCATAATATTGGAGCATCATCGAGATGGATGTCGCCCAACAGATGTTATTCCATAGAAATGCATCTAGCGTATCGGCTTGTTTGAGTTGTGGGACTTGATAGAGAACTTCGTTTC
>CAYLLL010000202.1:0-2892 GCA_964384655.1 uncultured Mariniplasma sp.
GACATCATATGAGACATACGGTCGGTAAAGGATTAGTCACCGGATTTGGATTTAAGAATTGTACCTTAGGAATGTCTATTGCTCATGATTCCCATAATCTTGTCATCGTTGGATCCAATGATGATGATATCTTGCGTTGTGTAAAAGAATTAAAGAAAATTCAAGGTGGCATCGTCTTAGTTAAAAACGGAAAAGTGATGTCTTCTCTCAGACTTGAAGTCGCTGGCTTAATGACGGCTTCATCGGGATATGAAGTCGCTGAAAAAATCAAAGCGATTCGCTCACATCTCATTCAATCAGGAATGACGATGAAAGACGATCCACTCATTGCTTTAAGTTTTTTATGTCTTCCTGTCATTCCGAAACTTAAGCTTACCGATCAAGGATTATTCGATGTCGATAAATTCACATTTACAACACTCGAAGTAGAATAAAAAAAGGAGCTTAGGCTCCTAATTTTCTTCATCTCTTTCTTCATTGATCACATATCGCTTAAAGCGTTCACCAATCGGTTCTTTGGTGATATTCTTAAATGTTTTATTAGGGAAAAACAGGGTATTGATAATAGGGATAAAGAACAAGACAATCCAAGCGCGATTCCATTCATTGAACAAGACACCTAAAAGAATATAGACACCTAACACACCGATAAACACAAGACGTCTTGGTGTCAATTTCTTATCTGCAATCAGATCAACTAAAGGGATACTTAAGAAGACCAGCCATGTCGGATGCCAAACATTAAAGGTCGTCCCAATCCAAAGGAAGACACCTAAAGCGATGATAATCATAAAATCAGATAGTCTGCGTAAGGGATGCTTACTAAAGACGATCCAACTCAATGGAATTAACAAGAAAAACCCGGCTGCCTTCTCCCATTCTTGATAAAAAATCCCAACACCTAAGAATAATGTTAAACTGATGAGCGGCATCGCCGCGATAATACGTTGTTTCATTTTGTCACATCCTCATTTTAATCACACACATTATATCACAAAGATTTCATTTTTGAAAAGGAGTGTATTCATGAAGAAAGCGATATTTACCGGAATGCATGGCACAGTTGCTCCAGTGGTTGCGAAAACTTTTGAATCTCATGATTTTGATATCATCACATATGACCGCGAACTTGTACCTGTTGATCAACCTCAAGTGATTGAAAATTTCTTATTGACCCATCAACCCGACATTTTCCTCCATTTTGCGATGGGATCTCCTGAATGGGCGAAGACTTTAGCTTTGTTATGCATGCACTTAAACATTGTGTTTGTCTATATTAGTACTGTATCTGTTTATGATGCAAAGATCACCGGTCCCTATACAGTTGATACGATCGCTGATGCTCAAGATTCTTATGGGTCATACAAACGAAATTGTGAAAAGTTAGTTTTAGATACAAACCCCAAAAGTTATATTTTAAGACTGAGTTGGCAAATTGGAAAAGAACCAGGATCAAACCAAATGATCGATTATCTTAAGAAAGAAATGGATCAAAAAGGTGCTGTTACCGCTTCATCGAAGTGGTTCCCATCAGCGACATTTATCACGGATACTGCAGAAGCTATTTATCATATAGTGACTAGATTTTCACCTGATCTTTATTTACTGAATTCGAATGATCGCTATTCATTTTATGACATCGTGAATTATTTGAAAACCATCCATCCGTGGATTGAAGTCAAAGAAAGCCAAGACTTTAATGCAGATATGCGAATGATTGATGATCGCGTACCCATCAAAAAATTATCGAACTATATTCATCCCTAGATGAGATTACAGTTTGTTCATTGCAAACCATCATTATTTGCACTATAATACAATTAGAAGGATAAAAAGGAGGTAGTATGTATGAAATATGGTTATGGTTGGGTGTTAAAATTTGTTCTTGCAGCCATTTTGGTTGGGGTTGGCGTTTACATGATTTTCGCCGATGAAGTGGTCTATACCATCACTGGTATCGCGATTGTGATCTTCTCCATCTTTAGAGTCATTCCTTTGATGAAATCTCTACACAAAGAGGTATTGAGAACCATTAATTTGATTGAAATCATTTTTGATACAATCATTGGTGGTGTGATGATCTATATCGCATTAACTCAAGATCTTGCGACTCAAGCTGTGTGGTCGACCGTCTACCGTTACTCCCTTGCATTCTTCTTCTATGCACGCGGTTTAGTCTACTTCAACTCCGTTGTTTTCTTCGGTGAAAAAACAGAAATTCCAAAGTTTTGGATTCACATTGTCAGTTTAACTTTGGGTACTGTGATTGCTGTACTCCCAAATTTTGATTATAACATGGTTGGATTATTCTTCTTACTCGTCTCTTTAGTGGGTGCGGGATATTTAGGTATTGATGGTTTTGGTGGATATAAGAAGTATCGTGAATATGCAAAAGAACTCAATGCAGGAAAAGAAAAAGAAAAGCGTGTTCCTGAAGAAAAACAACCCATCGTCGATAAAGAAGAGGAAAAACGTCCTTACGTCAACTAAATCAATAAGGTTAGCTGAGATATTTCCAGCTAACCTTTTTTTATGCACGTTTTGATTTAAGTGTTTTTACCCAAGTAGCAATGAGGTCAATGCCTAACATAACGATTGAAAAGATCGTAATACCTAGGATTCCATCATTAAAATATCCTTGGACAACTTCAGGGGTTTGTGTGAAATATCCCCCAATGGTCGTATAAACACCTGGTAAGAAGAGACCTTCTGCATTGATGAATAATAAGAATAAAGAAGTGGAGAGAATCTGATAGGTTGTATAAAGGACAGCTAAGGAGATTTTCCATTCACCATACTGAAGCTTCATCGTACCGACAAAGATGCCTACAACAGCTGAGATGACTAACTATTAAAAGTCAAGCACCTTTTGTAGATAATCAGTAAAAACCT
>CAYLLL010000203.1:0-2887 GCA_964384655.1 uncultured Mariniplasma sp.
TAACAACACCAAAATCGACAAGATCTTCCTCTAAATTCCAAATGGATGCTGCAGCAACCAATTCCTTATGGTGAAAAGCTCCTACGACTAACGCATCATCCAAAGTGATTTGTCCATAGGATAAATCGCTTTTTGAACATGCAGCTTTCATATTTTCAAATGCTTCGTTATTGTTCTTATTTAAAACTGCATGAAAATACGTTGGGTTCAGATGACTTTGGTAATTTTTTGGATTGAGTATATATTCACCATCATGGTGATCTTGGGGTATAAACCTGTTTAAAGCATCTATTTCTTCCAATTTCACATTGGATCCGTAGGTAATTACATCACCGGATGGATAACGCCACAAATAGGCTTCATCCTTTTGATAAAGTGGTCGATGGATAAAAATGAGACCTTCTTCTAGTGGAAATTTATGGAATTTTCGTAGTCCTATTTCAATTCTATTCATGTGTTTACCTTTATATGATATAGATTCAATGTAATATTTTGTTACTGATTTATGGTCATTCGTTTGATTTAAACTTCAAGTACAAATCATGAAATCTCTTTGCTACCGTGGTGATAGCAATTGGATGATAATTCGGAAGCATCGAACAAATGGTATCATTCAAAGGAAGTTTCCAATGAGATTGAATGGCTTGATCACCCAGTAATGCTCCCATAAATGATCCTACTGTCGCACCATTACAATCAGTATCAAGCCCGAAGAGAACTGCTGTGGTCATCGCTTTATCAAAATCACCTTTGCCATAGAGAATCGATGCGACACATATACAAGCATTATTAATGGTATGTGCAGGATCAAAGTCAAGTAAATATTCCCATACTGAATCCAGCATCATTTCTAATTCATCTTCTTTTTTGACAATATCAATCGTTCTTTTCAAATATGCATAGAGTCTCGATGTTTTTGGTATCACCATCATCGCTTGTTCAATACATCGATTGATGTCTTTTTCAACAAATGCTGAAGAGATGAGTGCTGCAAAAAACATCGCACCATAGATGCCATTTTTCACATGGGAAAAGCTTGCATCAGTATACGCTAATTTTGCTGCGAGTAAAGGTCTTCCAGCTGCAGCATAAGCATACCCATCAATTCTGATTTGTGCACCGATCCATTCACGATAAGGATTATCATGTGTACGAACATACTCCGCTATTTCTGTGTGATAAGGTAGTGCTTCAGGGGATAAATGTTGAGTCACATTGGCGAAATTCAAATATGCCTGTGTTTCAGCTGTGCACACAAACTGATAGGGTAGGTGAAGATGCCAAAGTTTTCCAATATCATACGATGTAAAGGTTAATCCTTGATGTTCAAGAAGTTCCAGTGATAAAAGGGTATATCTAATATCATCATCAGTTTCAACAAATTGAATTTGATCTTTTAAGCACGTTTCATAAGCGACATAAAGGCCTTCTTCACTGGCTTTTGAGTGTTTAGGAACATAGTCTTGAATAGGGTATTGATTGGCCATGGAGAACCATTTTTTAATGTTTTTCCATCCGGGTACTTCTTTGGTGGATTCCCAAAAATAAGGTCCCACTTCAAGAGGTTTTCCTAACATGCATCCCACGGTTCTTCCTAACATCGCTCCATGAAAGTGATGTTTATCAGGATACTTTAGTTTTTTAATGATATGTTTAGCATCTTTCATGATCTGATCGATGTCATTAGGTTCAATAAAGGGGAAATCTTCTCTTAACGGACATGCGTTGAAAGTATCCATTAAGCCATCAAAATCAGATTTTTGATCTTCATTGAGATGATCATAATCTAAAATACTTGAAGTATCATATCCCTCTTCATCGCGTTGTCTTTTTTCTTTTTGGTAAATAAACTTTTTCGATTCCCAACCCGCCATACATGATCCTCCTTATAAAACTCTCCATAAAAACATATTAGATAGTAATTTCGTCCAAAGATGGAATCCCTTCTTGAGCGCCCCATCTAGATACCTTTATAGCTGCAGCATGTGCGGCAAATTTCAGTGATTCTTGATAGTTACCTGTTCTACCAAGATGAGCAACAAAGCCACCTAAAAATGTATCACCCGCACCAGTTGTATCTATGACCTGAGTAGGAATAGCATTTTGGATATAACGTGAACCCTTGATAAATGCATGGGATCCTTCGCTTCCTAAAGTGATTATGAGTTGATCAAACAAAGACTCATTTACTCCATGATACGTTGATTTAGTTAACATTTCATATTCGATCTCATTCACAATCAAAATATCAATGTGATCTTTAATGTCGTTAAGAAGATCTACATTCATCGGTGAGGGATTACATATGACTAATAATCCTTTTTGTTTCGCAAATTTAGCAACAAACTTAATATCATCACTCTTTTTCTCAAACTGAAGAATCAGCATGTCACCTTCTCGTGAATATTGATCGATGATTTTTGAAATGTGCTGATGATTGGATAATTCATTGGCTCCACTAACAAGAACTATTTGATTATTCTTTCCATGAACATAGATGCTGGCAAGTCCTGTATGACTGTCTTGATGAATGGTTACACCTTCAGTATTCACACCATACTGATTGAGATAGTCCACGATACGATTTCCTTGTTCATCATCTCCTATATCACCAATAAGGTAAGACTCACCACCCAATTTTGATATTGCTAGTGCTTGATTTGCACCTTTTCCACCAAAAAATTGTTGAAATGAAGAAGCATGCATGGTTTCACCCATCTGAGGATTGTGATCAAGAGAATAAACATAATCGATATTGATACTTCCAAAAACGAAACATCTAGTCATGATTCCCTCCATTTTGCAACGTGCAAACGATTGCCTTATCTTAAGTCAAACGAATCATTGAGTTGGATAGTTCTATTATAGCATGTTGAAAAAACATAAC
>CAYLLL010000204.1:0-2881 GCA_964384655.1 uncultured Mariniplasma sp.
AGTTCATCTGAATTGAGATGAAATTTATTGATGATGACAGTACGAACGTATTCGACTAAATTTGGATTGATGATGGTTTTATTATGATCCTTAAACGTAAATAAAATAAGGGTCACGGGGAAAACGACATTCCAGTTATAACGTCTCGATGCTTCAATGAGCTGTGTATTGGTGTAATTTGCAGACAAATTTGAAACGAAATTGAGTAGAAATTGATTTTGCTTTAACGTGTTCTCAATCTTTTTTTGGTGGATCAAAATGATCATGAGCTTAAAAATTTCAATATAGTTGTGTAGGATATGACGTTTATCGTTTTTTGCCATGAGTACATAACGATATATAGGCTTATCGTCGTAGATGACATCTTCAGAGTAATAAAGGATATCCCCCATACGCTGAAAAAGATGTCTGCTCGTTTTCGATTGATTGAAATAGACGAGTAGAGACTCATGAGAATAGTAAGTCTTTTTGTTATCTAGATTTTGAATAAGCAATTCTAAATCAGGAATCTTATCAACGATGCTTAAAAGCGTTTTTGTGGAAGGTTCTTCATAGACCTGCTTTAAAAACTCTGAGTAGCTTGCATCAAATGAGAAGTTGGTGTAATCCTGTCTTTGAAGTTCCGACAAAATGTTATTAAAAAGCAACGATAAATTTGCATCATAATTTAGAGTAATGATAGGAATATGGAGTTCTTCAGCCATATGAATAATTTCTAGAGGAATGAGATCAATGTAGCGATGAAGCTTGATTAAAATCCCTGCTGTTTCTTTTCTTGAGAGTGCATAAAGTAGATGCTTAAATGTTTGAACATCTGCTTTTACTGGATAAAATGTCGTCAAAATGAGTGAATGTTCAATGATATAATTTTCAAAATCTGGTGTTTCCAGGATGGAGACACTCTCAAAAGGGCGTTCGAGATAATCTTTGCCTGATAAAATATCATAAGATTCAAAGATCTCACGATCAAATAAGTCTTTCAATGTCGTTTTCAATAACCTCACCTCACCACTATTGTAACCTATTTGTAAAAAAATACAAATGACAAGCGTTTTATTTGTAAATCAAAGATAAATACAAAGGCATTGCCCATTGTGTATAATTGAGATACACGAGGAGGTGCGTACTATCAAATACTTTGTGAAAAGTGACTGGAATGGTTTCTTTGGTCTTTTTACCAATAATCTTACCAATATTCTTGTCATGGCAAGTCTTTTATCTGTCGTGGTAGGATTACCGGGCAATATCGTCTATGGTAGAATTCTTCCCGCAGTAGGTTTTTCAATCCTCTTATCTTCGATTTATTACAGTTTTATGGCAGTAAAACTCGCAAAAAAAGAAAACAGAAGCGATGTGACAGCACTGCCTGCAGGAACATCGGTTCCCCATATGTTCTTAATTGTGTTTCTTATCATTGGTCCTGTGTACTGGGCAACAGATAATGCTTATCTCGCGTGGTCAGCAGGATTGGTTTGGGCACTTTTAGAAGGTATCGTGGAATTACTCGGTAGTTTCATTGGTATCAAAGTAAGAAAGATCCTTCCTAGAGCAGCCATGCTTGGATCACTCGCTGGGGTCTCCATTACCTATATTGCATTAAATCCAGCGTTTAGCGTCTTCGCCATTCCTTATATAGGACTCGTTTCACTAGCCATCGTCTTACTGGGTTGGGTAGGCAAGGTAAAAATGCCTTTCAATATTCCAACTGGATTAGTCGCCATCATCATTGGTGTCATCATTGGATGGTCCTCAGGACTGATGAGTGGACAAGCCCTAGTCGATAGTTTCTCAAACTTAACCTTAGGGGCACCAATTACAAGCTTTACACGATTCATTGATGGCTTTGGAGATGCACTTCCATTCTTGTTCTCAGCGATTCCTCTAGGAATCTATAACTTCTTTGAAACTATCGATAATTGTGAATCAGCAGCCGTTGCAGGTGATAACTACAATACGAGAGAAGCGATGCTTGCTGATGGTGCAACTACGATTATCGGTGCAATCTTTGGAAGTCCATTTCCTACCGCAGTATTCATCGGTCATCCTGGTTGGAAAGAAGCGGGTGCTCGAATCGGATATTCCTTTGTTGGAGGTCTTACACTCTTTATCTTAACTATCTTTGGAATGATCTCCGTATTGCTCAACATTATTCCCGTCGTCGCCATCTTGCCGATATTGCTATATATTGGTGTTGTCATCACAACCCAAGCATTCACCTCTGTTGCTCATAAATATGCCCCTGCTGTGGTTCTTGCGATCGTTCCTTGGCTCGCTGACTGGACGAAAAATGCCGTCGATATCGCCGTTGGTGCTGCAGGAACGAATGCAGGAACGATTGGTTTTGATGTATTAACAACCGCGGGTCTTAACTATTCAGGCATGATGCAACTCGGAGCAGGAAGCATTATTGTAGGGATGATTTTAGGTAGTATTGCGGTATATGTGATTGATCATAAGTTTGTTCATGCCACAGCGACAAGTTTGATTGCAGCATTGCTTACCTTCTTTGGAATCATTCATTCAGGGGTTGTTCAAGTCAATGCAAATCTCGATATGACCATTGGTTATCTTCTCGTAGCTTTAATCTTTGGAGGTTACGCCTATGTAAACTATAAAAAAGGAGAACAATATGAGAAAGTATCAAGTTGAAGCTAAACCATTCACCTTCGATTTCGATCTAGAAAAAACAGCACTCGTTATCATTGACATGCAACGTGATTTCTGTGAATTTGGTGGTTTTGGTGAAGCCCTTGGGAATGATATTACCCCCACAAAATCGATTATTCCCACCGTGCGCAAAATCCTAGATGCTGCACGCGAAAAAAACATGTTTATCATTCATACCAGAGAAGGTCATCGTCCGGATCTATCCGATGTTCCA
>CAYLLL010000205.1:0-2878 GCA_964384655.1 uncultured Mariniplasma sp.
TGTATGCTGCCTTATTCTATGCAGGTGCTTTAGATTTGGTAGGTCAAGATATATGGGAAAATCCACTTTTCTTAGCGTTGATCTCCAATGTATCTGCTTTATTGATGATGTTGCCACTACTCATCATGTATCTCTTTGTTCAAAAAGGATTTGTTGAATCGATCGAACGTACAGGTATCGTCGGTTAATCGGAGGGTATTGTGAACTACGAGTCATCCATCTATCAAAAAATCAATCGCATCGCTGACTGGGTGATTCGTATCATCATGATCAATATCTTGATGATCATCACATCCATCCCTTTGATCACACTTTTTCCTTCACTTGCTGCAGGGTATAAACTCTTTTATGACTATACCCATAAGAACGAAGTGCGTTTATTTTCTGGATATTTTACGTACTTTAAACAGGACTTTATGCGTAAGTTTCAGATTGGTTTGATTTTGATCATCGTTTTATTGGTTGGATATTATAATGTGACCTACTATGTCGATGTCCTACGGAGCAATGAGAATATATTCTATCAGATGGGGTATTATATCGCATTTGCCTTCTTATTTGCTGTATTTATGGTCACTCTTTACACGTTACCGATCGTGACCACGTATCCGAGATTAAAACTTGGGCTCATGATGAAACTCGCATTTGCACTCTCGGGAAAATATTTCTTTAGAACGTTATTGCTCATTCTTATTCATCTTATTCCATTTGCTTTTATGCTGACTCAAATCACGACATTGCTCGCTGTTTTCGGAGGATTATCTATTCCTATGGTGTTGGCAGTGTTGGTTCATGAAAAAGCGACATTATACATTATTTCTTTAGGAGAACGCCATGATTAAGGTTGGTCTTGAAAACTTAAGTGAATCGATGCATCTCTTTGAAGGCAAGCGTGTGGGGTTAATCACAAATCCCACAGGTGTCGATGCTGAATTTCGTTCAAGCATTGATCTATTAAGTGAGCGTGTGAATTTAGTAGCTTTATTTTCACCCGAACACGGGATTCGAGGAAACCTACAAGCAGGTGTTGAGTTAGAACCCTATACGGATGAAAAGACAGGAGCTTATGTTTACTCGCTTTATGGAAAAACACGACGTCCCACCAAAGAAATGCTTGACCATATCGATGTATTGGTTTTCGATATTCAAGATGTGGGTGCACGTTATTACACCTACTTATATACGATGGCATATGCCATGAGTGCATGTGCTGAGTATGATAAACACTTTATCGTCCTCGATCGTCCTAATCCGGTCGATGGTGTTCATGTCGAAGGCAATATACTCAATATTGATTTTCGCTCGTTTGTTGGCTATTATCCCATCGTTCAACGCTATGGTTTAACGATTGGTGAACTCGCGTTACTTTTCAACCATGAGTTTGGCATCGCCTGCAAACTTGATGTGATCAAGATGAAGGGGTGGAGAAGAACCATGGATTATGGTGCGACAGGTCGCTATTTTGTCCAACCTTCCCCCAATATTCCGACGCCCGAAACGATGGTTCACTATTTGGCCACCTGTCTTTTTGAAGGGACCAACATGTCAGAGGGTCGAGGGACGACCAAGCCATTCTCTTTAATCGGGGCACCGTGGCTGAAAGCAGATGAGGTCATTTCGGCATTAAAATCTTACGACTTAAAAGGTGTGACGTTTCGCAGTCAATATTTCACACCCATGTTTTCCAAACATCAAGGAAATCTTTGTCACGGGATTGAACTTTATGTCTCGGATAAGGATCTTTATGAACCGGTGTATACAGGATATGTTTTACTTCATGTGATCCGACATATGCATAAAGAATTTGAAATTCTCAATCCCTATTCAGGGGGTAGAGCACCCTTTATTAGTTTGTTAACAGGGGATCATTTCGCAAGTGATGATTCATTAAGCTTGAATGAAATTAAAGAAAAACTCGATCACGATCGAGCGGTTTTTCAAAAAATCAAGGAGCGTTACCACATCTATGACCTATGACATCCATCAACTAACAACCGAAGAAAAGATTGGACAGCTCTTAATGTTTGGTATCGACGGGGTAGAAATCACCGATCATGCCATGCGTCTAATCAAAGAATTCAAGGTGGGTAATATCATCCTTTTTGCGCGTAACTGCAAAGATCCCAAGCAACTCTATGTACTCAATCAGAGTCTTCAAAAGTTAGCACATGAGACATTAGGTATTCCTATGTTCATCTCAATTGATCAAGAGGGTGGCATGGTGACCCGGATTTTCCACGGAGCCACATTCTTTCCTGGCGCGATGACATTATCTGCTGCAAGCAGTCTAGAGGATGCTTACAAAATGGGTGACATCATGGGTGAAGAACTATTATCATTAGGCATCAATATGAATCTAGCCCCCGTTTTAGATGTCAATAACAACCCCAAAAACCCAGTGATTGGTGTCAGAAGTTATAGCGATGATCCCATTCGTGTTGCTGAATATGGAGTCGCCTTTATGAAGGGATTGCAAAATCATGTGATCGCTACGGGTAAACACTTCCCTGGACATGGCGATACGCACTTAGATTCTCATCTAGCACTGCCTTCGGTCGACTATCCTATCCAACGATTGGAATCGATTGAGCTTGTGCCATTTAAGCGTGCTATTCATGAAGGGATTGGCGCACTCATGAGTTCACATATCAATTTTCCCGCATTCACCGAAGAGGGAAGACCCACGACACTTTCCAAGTCATGCTTGACAGGATTTTTGAGAGAGACTTTAGGGTTTAAAGGATTAATTGTCACAGATGGTATGGAGATGAAAGCCATCCAGGATCACTATGGAACCGTTGAAGCCTCGCTCATGTCCATTCAAGCAGGCGCAAACTTAGTATGCATCTGTCATTCTGAACCCCTACAAATGGAAGCT
>CAYLLL010000206.1:0-2875 GCA_964384655.1 uncultured Mariniplasma sp.
ATCCTGGAATTTCAGGGAACATGCCTTGAAGTTCAGCAAATCCTTTTTGATCCACAGACACATCATAATAGTACACCCGATCCACGAGATCAGATACACCTGTGCTTTCAAAATAGGTCGCAAATGGGGTAATGTGTGCTTGACATCCGCCACATGCTGCAAACCCTAAGACAACGATGGTAGGTTCACCAGATTCAATGTAATCTTCGACACCTTTGGAGAATAATCCTCCATTGTAATCGACTTGATAAAAGGGATGATCTTCAGGAAGTGTGGTCACGCCATAAGCGGCATAAGCATTATAAATTTTTTCTTGATTCGATGGTGAGAAAATGGCGATCACTGCGATGACAAGAACGACGAATCCAATCAACGCATAATACGTCATCGGAGAAATCTTATTTCCTTGATTATATTTATCAATTCTAACCTTTTTTACTGTTTGATTCACTCTAGACATGGATGGTATACTCCTTTAAGTATTGACTATTGCACATTATAACATAAAATCAGTAGGGCTTCAATGATAATTGCATGCTTTAGCAATTATGATAAAATATGAGAACCAAAGACCTTTTCAAAGATGACATCGACATATTTAAGATGCTTTTCAAGAGAAAAGATCTTTTGATAGTCATCTTTCGTAAAGTAAGACTTTATAGCTTCATCATTATCGATTAATGTTTCTAAAGATAAATGCTCTTTGAGCGCTTGATGGGATAGTTTTTGAACCTGATCATAGGCTTCTTCCCGACTCATTCCTTTATCAATTAAGTGATTTAAAACATATTGAGCAAAGACGACACCTTGAGTTAACCCAATGTTTTGAAGCATTTTCTCAGGGTAGACTTGGAGTGTCGATAGCGTATCTTTATATCGATTGAGCATATAATCGAGTAAGGTCGTTGCATCCGCTAAAATGATTCTTTCCGCTGAGGAATGGGAGATATCGCGTTCATGCCAGAGGGTGATATTTTCATATGCGGTTAACATGTACCCTCTTAAGACGCGAGATAAACCTGAAATGTTCTCACTCGAAACAGGATTCTTCTTGTGTGGCATTGCTGAGGATCCCTTTTGGTTCTCACTGAAGTATTCAGACACTTCACCGACTTCTGTTCGCGATAAATGTCTAACTTCCACTGCGATCTTTTCAAGTTCACTTCCAAGTAGAGCAATCACAGACAGATAATGAGCATGGCGATCACGCTGTAGTGTCTGTGTCGCAATATGCGTTTCTTTGAGTCCAAGCTGTTTGCTCACTTCATGTTGAATCATCGGATGATTGGCTGCAAAATTCCCCACAGCCCCAGATAATTTAACAACAGAGACTTGATGACTCGCCTCTAAGAAAAGTTGTTTTAAACGCTTAAAATCTTCATAGAAGAGGGCAAACTTGAGTCCAAAGGACGTCACTTCCGCATGGATACCATGGGTTCGACCCATCACGGGGGTGTTTTTATATCTGAAAGCGAGCTCTTTTAAGACTTCCATAAAGTTTTCAATGTCATTGATGATTTCTTGATTGACATCACGCAAGATGATCGATTGTGCGGTGTCAACGATATCGGTCGATGTCAATCCGTAATGAAACCACTTTTTCTCCT
This sequence comes from uncultured Mariniplasma sp., assembly GCA_964384655.1. Classification (GTDB taxonomy): domain Bacteria; phylum Bacillota_I; class Bacilli_A; order Acholeplasmatales; family Acholeplasmataceae; genus Peloplasma. The sequence goes on from CAYLLL010000206.1 coordinate 1,608, forward strand.
CACCTAAGGTCTTCATGCATGCTTTGGTAAAGGCGATGACATCATGTTTCGTTTCCTTTTCAAAGGCTTCAATGTCACTGAGTTTAAACGTTGCTTTCGCAAGTTTTTGATAAATCGCTTCATCAAAAAGACCTTGTTTCATAAAGGCATGACTTGAAGCGAGTTCAACGTTTAAAAACTGTTCAAATTTGTACTGGTCGCTCCATAACTTCTTCAAACGTGGACGTTCATAGCGTGCAATCATCGTTTCACTTCCTATTCAAAGAAATTGGTGACCATGATGGTCTGATCACGATCAGGTCCTACGGAAAACATACCAATGGGGACACCCACAAGTTCTTCAATCTTACGCAAGTAATCTTTAGCTTGTGTAGGTAAATCATCTAAGGATGTCACCTTAGTAATATCTTCTTTCCATCCAGGGAGAGTGATATAGATGGGTTTAGCTTGCATAAAATCTTCGATATCGGATGGAATACGATCGATGACTTCATCATGGAGTGTATAATGTGTCACAATCTTGAGTTCATCAATGCCTGATAAAACATCAAGGAGTGTCACTGCGAGATAAGATAAACCGGACACACGTTTTGTATGACGAAGAATGACGGTATCGAGCCAACCAATTCTTCTTGGACGTCCTGTGGTGGTTCCATATTCTCTTCCCACTTCACGGATATGATGGGCAAGATCCCCTAAGATTTCAGATGGCATAGGACCTGAACCGACTCTTGTTGTGTAGGCCTTTGTGACACCGATTGCCCCTTCGACTAACCAAGGAGCAATCCCTGTATTCAAGGGAACAGAGGATGCTGTAGGTGAGCTTGAGGTGACATAGGGATAGGTGCCATGGTCAAGACAGAGCAATACCCCTTGAGCCCCTTCAAACAATACCTTTTTATTTTCATTGATTAATTGATTTAAGTAAACAGAGGTATCCTTGACGTATGGTGCCATCACTTTGGCATAGGTCTTATATTCATCATAAATCTGATTGAAATCAACCTGTGGATGATCATAATGAGAGAGTTCAAAGTTTTTTTGATCGACGAGTTCTTTCAATTCTTTATAGAATCGCTCTTCGTGGATAAACGTAGAGACTCGAATACCGATACGTGCAGACTTATCGGTATAGGCAGGTCCAATCCCCTTATGGGTGGTTCCTATCTTTTCATCCCCTTTATGTTTTTCATACGCTTTATCGAGTTCAGGATGATAGGGTAAAACAATATGGGCACGATCGGAGATAGAGAGTTTAAAAGGAGTCT
>CAYLLL010000207.1:0-2871 GCA_964384655.1 uncultured Mariniplasma sp.
ACACTCATGACGGATCCTAAACTCATCATTTTGGATGAACCTGCAGCGGGTCTTAATGATGCGGAAACGAAAGATCTCGCAAAATTGATCCAGTCGATTAATCAAACCATGGGTATTACCATTTTCCTTGTGGAACACGACATGGGCTTAGTCATGTCGATCTGTGATACCGTATGTGCCATCTCTTTTGGAAAGATGATCGGCATCGGTACACCTAAAGAGATTCAAGCCAATCCTGAAGTGAGAAAGGCTTACTTAGGGGAGGATAGCGATGAATAATACATTAGAGATTAAAAATCTTGAAATCGATTATGGCATTGTTAAAGCGGTCAAGGGCATTAACATGACGGTTCCCAAAGGATCGATCATTGCGCTCTTAGGTGCGAATGGTGCAGGGAAAACATCCATCATCCGATCGATCTCAGGGATCGCGAAAGTGAAATCAGGAGAAATTCTTTATCAAGGTCAACCCATCCATAATCTACCTCCGTATAAAATTGTTGAAAAAGGGATTTTGCAATCCCCTGAAGGTCGGTTAATCTTAACTGGATTGACGGTTGAAGAAAATCTACTGGTTGGTGCATATTCACTCAAATCAATCACCAAAGATCACGTGAAGATCAAACGTAGCGTACGCATAAAAAAACTTCTTGAAGAAACCTACAGTTACTTCCCGATCTTGAAAGAGCGAAGAAGTCAACAGGCATCCACGCTCTCAGGCGGTGAGCAACAAATGCTTGCGATCGGACGTGCCTTAATGGGTGCTCCTGAGTTATTGTTACTCGATGAACCCTCCTTGGGATTAGCTCCTCTTGTGATTAAAGAAATCTTTCATATCATTGAACGTATTAAACAGGATGGTCGCACCATCTTGATTGTTGAACAAAACGCCAAGCAGACATTAAAAATCGCAGATTATGCGTATGTGCTTGAAGTGGGTAAGATTAAGACCGAAGGTAAAGCTAAAGATCTTCTCGAAGATGAACAGTTGATCAGTGCTTACCTTGGTGAAAGTTAATGAATTGGGTAAAAGGTGCAAATTGCACAAAAAATAAAGGAGAAATAATATGAAGAAATTGTTAGTCGTAACTTTCTTTCTTATGGTCGGTTTTCTATTGATCGGTTGTACAGAAAGTGAAGCAGGAACACAAGGTATCGATGACGAATTCATTTACGTCGGAAATACAGCTGCAACGTCTGGTGTCTTTGCTGGTGTTGGTGTTCCATTTAATTTAGCGATGCAAGTCGTATTCGATGAATACAATGCAACGCATGATGGTAGAGACATTAAGTTCATCCATTACGATGATACATTTAATGGCGAAACAGGTCTTGCTTTAACAAAGAAACTTGTTGAAGAAGACAAAGTGTTTGCACTCGTTGGTCACTTTGGAACAAACACAGTGAACGCTACCATGGACTACTTATTAGAAACAGGTATTCCTATGGTTTATGGTGTTACTGGTGTTAACTCACTCTATTTTGAAAACGAAGTTGGAAACAATATTTTATCCGTTCAACCTATCTATCGTACCGAAGGTCGTATGATGGTTGCAAGAGCACTTAATGAATCTTTATTTGGTGCTAATGGCGATGCTAAACTTGGTGATACCGATAAGATCGTCGTTCTCTATTCTGATGACGATGCAGGTCAATCTATTAAGTTAGGTATCCAAGACGAAGTGGCAACTCAAGGTATCGCGAGCCGTGTGGTTTATCTACCATTCAATGCGAACACTGCAGCTGCTGTCGTTCCTGTAGCTTTAGCTGAAAATCCTGGTGTCATCTTACTTTCTTCAAACCAAGCACCTGCAACTGCTGCAGCAACTGCATTACGTTTGAATAACAGTACAGTTCCCGTGCTTTCCTCTTATGTTAACAGTGCCGCTGTATTCTCACCAGCACAAGTGGATGCTCAAACACCACTTCCTTATAACGTCTATGCCAATGCATGGGTTGATATCGCAAGCACTGGTGCACCAGCGCCAACTGCAGCACAACTCGGTGATGCAACACTTGCAAACTGGAATGAATTAGATACAGATCCATTCTACGCACTTGGTGAAGGTTCATTTGCATACCTTGCAGGATTTACCGCTGAATACTGGGAAGGCTTTGTACATGATATGAATATGTCTGATCTCGTTGACGGAACAACTGCAGCGAAATCACTATGGGCAAACGCTTATGCAATGGCAGGTTATGTTGCTGCAAACACATTTGTTGCACTCCTTGAAAAGGTTGAAGATTTTGATACCTTAACATGGGAATCTTTCATCGCACTCGCTGAATCAGCACCAATCGACTTACCAATGGCTGGATCAATTGACTGGTCAAATGGTAACCGTTTAGGATTAACAGAACTCGCATTAACGAAGTATCAATTAACAGCATCTGGATGGAGCTTTGCAAAAGTTAGAGAAATTGAATCCATCGATGAAGTCAACGCAAAATAGTTTTTAATTACTGGAATGGACAAGTCGGATGGCTTGTCCATTTCCACTCATGTTTAAAAAGAATGTCTGATAAAAAAAGGAGTCAATTATGCCGATGGAAAAAAGAGAAGTCGTCCTCAAGAATGGTGAAGTGATTCATTATCTCGAGCAGGGCGAAGGAGAAAAAGTATGCTTATTCATCCATGGTAATTTCTCGTCATCACTTCATTACACACCCCTATTAAAACGGATGCCTAAAGACATCAAAGTGCTGACACCTGATATGCGTGGATTTGGTGATTCAACGTATTATCGAAGAATCCAATCCTTAGCTGAACTTGCAGAAGACATGTATTTATTTCTTCAAGCAAAACACGTAAAAAAGGCGTTTATCGTGGGTTGGTCATTAGGAGGTGGAGTTGCATTAGAGTTTGCT
>CAYLLL010000208.1:0-2863 GCA_964384655.1 uncultured Mariniplasma sp.
AATTGACTTTGCAAGTGTACAAAGAATTTGTCAAACTCGTCAAATTCAATAAGGCAGTCCGTGTGACGTCGATTTATGGTGGGGAATCCTATAACAAGCAGTTTAAAGCACTCGCAGAAAAACCCCATATCGTAGTAGCTACACCGGGGCGTGCGATTGATCATCAAGATCGTGGAACGATCAATTTTTCGAATGTTAAAATCCTTGTCATGGACGAAGCTGATGAAATGCTTAAGATGGGATTCCAAGAAGATTTGGAACGCCTCTTGATCGATACACCTAAAGAACGACAAACCGCTTTGTTTTCAGCAACAATCCCCCCATTTATCAAAAAAGTCGCTGAAAAATATCAACATCACCCTGAAGTGGTAAAAATTGAAACACCGACCTTGACCGTTTCAAAGATTGAACAGATCTACTACAATGTTAAAAAATCAGATCGTGATCAACTCCTAATTCGTGTACTAGATTATTACCAAGTAGCATCGGCCATTATTTTCGCGAATACCAAAGTGGATGTTGATCAAGTGGCAGATTTCTTGCAAAAACATGGATATGAAGCGGATGCAATCCATGGAGATTTAAAACAAGCACAACGTGATTATGTGATGGGACGTTTTCGTCAAAAGAAACTCAAATATTTAATCGCAACTGATGTGGCTGCACGTGGTCTTGATATCTCTCACGTAGACATGGTCATCAACTATGAAATTCCTTTTGAAGATGAGATTTATGTGCATCGTATTGGACGCACTGGACGTGCAGGAAAATCAGGAATGTCCGTTTCATTTGTTTATCCTTCCATGCGCGGTAAACTCGCGATGATCGAACGCTTCATTAAAACAAAGATGACAGAAAAAGAGATTCCCACCACTGAAGAGATTCAGGCACGTGTTGCACAAAAGAATCTTAAGGATATCAAACACTTAATTGAAGAAAATCAAAATGACTATCAAGAAATCATCACAAAATTAACAGAAGATGGATTTGATAAAGATCAAATGATTTCTGCATTACTATCCAAAGTAGTCGCTGATCATAAGGTTTATGAACCCATCGAAGCACCTCAAAGAAAACGTCATGATGAACCTACATTTGATCGCAGATCTAAATCCACTGAAGGTCGTTCAGAGAAAAGATCGCAGGAAAAAGGTTCAGATAAGAAATCCAATATTAATTACAAAAATGCAGTAATTAATTTAGGGAAAAATGATGGACTTCGACCAGTCCAATTATTAGATATCTTTAGAAAACATGCCGACATGTTTCCTAAAAATGTTGGGGATATTATGGTCTATCCGAAAGAGACCGAATTTCAAATTCACCCAGCTGCTATCAAACGTTTAGAAGAACTTAATGGTAAAACCATTATGGGTAAACTCATTAAGATTTCTATCATTCGAAACAAATAATACGAAAAACATACAAAATATGAATGGTTCATGTTACAATGAATATGATATTCATATTTTTTATTTTTACAAAATAAAGGAGGACCCGATGGCACATCTGTTCGACACGATACATCCCAACTTTTTCAGTGTGCTCTCCTCCCCGAATAAAAAGACGTATGTCGATTGCATCTTTATCATTTATCATTCGATCGATACGATTGAAGATGCGTTTCAGGGGGATCGTGAGTTTATTATTTCTCGACTCATCGATTATTTCGATGATCAACCTTCAGAAGAATTTGAAGATATCGAAGAAGATGAACCTGCGCGAACATCACGTCAAAAAGCAATTCATGTCATCAATGTACTCAAGAAAAATGGGTGGCTTGGTGAAGAAGAGTTAGGGGATTATAAAACCTCTCTTAACTTGTTCGATTATTCCATTCAACTCATCGATCTTTTAGAAAATATCGCGAATAATCGTCAAAGCGAATATACAGGTGAAATTTTCACTGTGTATTCCCTTTTGTCTTCGTTCAATTTAGAAGAAGGTATCGGCGTTTTAGAACAAGCATATCAAAAAACACAAGACATTCTAAGAAAACTCAAATCATTAAAAGCGAACATTTATCGCTATTATTACGATATTACCAAACGACAATCCAAAAATGATTTACAGCATTTATTAGAAAAATTACTCGTTGAATATAAGCAAAATTTCTTTGATTCAGCGTATTACAATTTAAAGACAACGGATTCACTCCCACGTTATAAACGTTCCATATTAGAGACTGTCAACCGTATCATCAATGATGAAGCCATGATGGATCAGCTAGCATTAAAAGTTCAGACCATTAAACGGATTGAAGATTATAATGAAGCTTTCCTTTATGTTGAAGATCATTTGCGTTACATCACCGATTCATTTGCTGCACTTGAGCATTTAATCTTAGCGATTGATAGAAAGAATGAGCAATATATTAGTGCTGCAGCAGCAAAAATTCTCTTCTTTACCAATCAATCAGATGATATTGAAGGTATTTTCAACCGCTTGTTCCGAATCATATTAAACAAGAAGGACTTCGATTTTACACAACTCTTCCATTTAACCCAATCAAGAAATTTAGATACTGGGTCACTGTATAACCAACGTCGCATGCGATTTGATACAGTCCCTGAAGAGATTACATTTGATGACGATCTCATCTCAGAAGAATATCGTAAAGAAAAGATCAAGTTGCTGTTGAAGAATAATATCTATGGTAAAAAGGAAATCGATCAGCATGTGAAACATTTACTTGGGGATCAAAAGTCGATTGAAGCCGCCCAGATACCTTTAGAAACACAAGAAGATTATGTCAAACTCCTATTGATTTTCCTTTATTCTAAATCTGTGGGTATGCATTATGATGTCGAGCCTATGGGTAAAGAGGTAAAGAATAATTTTGTTACATTCCAGAATTTTCGAA
>CAYLLL010000209.1:0-2859 GCA_964384655.1 uncultured Mariniplasma sp.
TTCCATCGTCAATGCTTGATTTGACGGCACACCCGGGTTCTTTCGTATGGGTACAGTCACTGAACTTACACTTTTTGGCGAGTTCATTAATATCAGAAAATGTTTGATCAAAGTCTGCGTGATCCAGTTGAATTTCACGCATGCCCGGGGTATCGATGACGATACTTTGTTGTTTGGTGATAAATAGAGAACGGTAGGTCGTTGTATGTCTTCCACGGTCTAGATAGCCTATCTCTTTGGTATCCATGACGTCATGTTCAAGAAGATGATTGATGATGGTCGATTTCCCTACACCAGATGATCCGATAAAGACATAGGTCTTTCCCGGTTTTAAATAGTGATCAAGTTCATCATACCCATGATCTACTTGATCAGAACATGTTAAAACATCGACACCGATGGCGACGTTTTCTGTTTCAAGACGGTAGTATTCAGGGTGATCACTAAGATCACGTTTGGTCAGTAAGATAGCGGGGGTTGCCCCACTGCTCCAAGCCATTGATAAATAACGTTCTAGGCGACGCTTATTGAAGTTATCATTCATCGATTGACAAATGAAAATGACATCGACATTACTCGCGATGAGTTGTGAGTCAGCGCGTGCACCTGCGACTTTACGTTCGATGATACTATAACGTGGAAGAAGTTCATGAATCACACCCATCTCTTCTTGATCATCGATCATGACATAGTCACCCACAGTGGGATAGTCTTTGGGATCCAATGTTTGGATCATCCATTTACCAACGACTCTTCCCATTATGGTTTTATCTTTCGTGATAATCAAATAGCGATCTTTATGGTGTTCAGCAATTCTTCCTAAAACAAGAGGTTCTTTTTCTTTCGCAAGCAAAAGAAGCTCTTTGGGTAAGCCAAAAAGTAAAAAATCTGTATTCATTTTTATATGTATCCTCCAAGTGTATTTGGAGGGGAATGTTTAGATCTGTCTCGTGCCCTCCATCACGTATGAGACATATGCACTATCTATTCTATTTGTCATATTCATGTCCCCTTTCGTGTGGATCATTTTTTGACATGATGGCTTCATGTCGCCTTTATTATATGCCTAAAATAAGAAAACTTCAATAAAATCTTTGAAATATGCCATCTGCCTTGTGTATTATCACTGAATGTGTTAAGATGAAGTGCTCCATAACGATGATGAAAAGAAGGAGCGAAAAGTTATTTCAACGCCCATCTTCTTTAGAAAGTGGTTTGAATGAAGATATCCTTGCATGACAAGTGATTCTTATGATGATTCAATATAAGCGCTGGCTAGCTTTTAACCAGCGCTTTTTTTGTTGGTTTCATCCAAAGAAAGGATATTCTATGACATTTCAAGAATTAAACATTATTACACCCATTTTAAAGGCAGTTGCCCACGAAGGCTATGAAGTACCTTCTCCTATCCAGGAACAAGCCATTCCCGTCTTATTAGAAGGAAAAGATATGCTCGCTAGTGCGCAAACAGGAACAGGGAAAACTGCAGCGTTTGCCATTCCTATTATTCAAGCGTTATATCAACAACCAAGAGAGCATCACCAAAAAAGAAAGCTCCAAGCCTTGGTTTTAGCACCTACCAGAGAACTCGCTGACCAAATCAAGGAGAGTTTTCGTAATTACAGTCGTGATTTAGGTATTAAGGCTGAAGTCATTTATGGAGGGGTCTCACAGCGTCCTCAAGAAACTGCTATCCAAAAAGGAATGGATGTCTTAGTAGCTACCCCAGGTAGACTTCTTGATTTAATGAATCAAGGATTGATCAAATTAGATGACATCAAGTATTTTGTTTTAGATGAAGCAGACCGCATGCTTGATATGGGGTTTATTCATGATGTGAGAAAGATTGTCTCTGTGATTCCTAAGGAAAGACAAACGATGCTCTTTTCAGCAACCATCCCGAGTGAAATCTTAAAGTTGGCGAATGACTTACTCAAAGATCCAGTAAGAATTGAAGTGACACCTCCTGAACAGATGATTGATAAGATTAAGCAGTCATTATATTATGTTTCTAAGAAAGATAAATTTAAACTACTACTTGACGTTCTTGTCAATCCTAAGTTAACTTCTGTACTAGTCTTTACACGCACCAAACATGGCGCGAATAAACTCGTCAAAGAACTTTTATCCTTTGGTGTGAAAGCGGATGCGATTCACGGGAATAAATCTCAAGCCAGACGGCAACAAGCCCTTTTAGAATTCAAACAAAGAAAATTAAGAGTGTTGGTTGCGACTGATATCGCAGCACGTGGAATCGATATTGATGAGTTATCACATGTGGTTAATTATGATTTACCTGAAACTGCTGAAACCTACGTTCACCGCATGGGTAGAACAGGAAGAGCAGGCTTATCTGGAGAAGCGTATTCATTTTGTTCGCATGATGAGATGAATCTACTCAAAGCGATTGAAAAGCATATCCAGATGACCATTCCTGTGAACGCAACCCATGACTTTCATGTCGTGATCAAAGACAATAACACCAAGCAGGATCAACCCAGGAAGAAACAAGGGAAACCCTTAAGTCAACAACCTAAGTCTACTAGATCAATATCCTCACCCTCAAAAGAGCATAAAAAACAAATGGACTTAAATCGCTTTACCAAAGATTATGTGGCATCACAACCCTCTAAAAAACAAGCAAAGATTAGTCCTAAAAAAGATGAAACGACAAAATCAACACAAAACTCTAATTCATCTAAATCTAAGAAATCAACCCCATCATGGAGTGATTCGAAGAGACAAACCAGTAACAAATACTCAAGAAAAAGATAAAAGATCGAAAGACGCTTCTCATGGTAAGCGTCTTTTTCTTATCTTTAAGTGCTATAATGAAACTAATCATCATGTCAGGGGGAC
>CAYLLL010000210.1:0-2857 GCA_964384655.1 uncultured Mariniplasma sp.
AACGTCGATTTTGAAATCAGCGATGATTTTGATCTTCAGAAAGGGGTGGAATAATGGCGAATAACATTATTAATCAAGTCAATGAATACGTTGAAAAAGTCATTGAATCCACGTTAGAAGACATCGTTTCTGAACGCTTTGCACGCTATTCAAAATATATCATTCAAGATCGTGCACTTCCCGATGCAAGAGATGGGCTAAAGCCCGTACAACGACGCATTCTTTATGCGATGCAACAATTGGGCATGCTTCATAATAAACCCTATAAGAAATCTGCGAGAATCGCAGGAGAAGTCATGGGTAAATATCATCCTCATGGGGATTCATCCATCTATGAAGCCATGGTACGTCTTTCTCAAGACTTTAAAATGCGTGTGCCTCTCATCGATATGCATGGGAATAATGGATCGATTGATGGTGACTCTGCGGCTGCGATGCGTTATACAGAAGCTAGACTATCGAAAGCAGCCGAAGCATTGCTTGCTGATATCGATAAACGGACAGTGCCATTTGTTCCAAACTTTGATGACGAAGAATTAGAACCTGTCGTTTTACCTGCAAAATTTCCCAATTTACTCGTCAATGGAGCAAAAGGGATTTCATCAGGGTATGCAACCAATATCCCTCCTCATAATCTCAAAGAAGTTGTCAATGCGACCCTTGCCTATATCGATAATGAAAAGATTACGTTAGAGGAACTATCAAAAATCATTTTAGGTCCAGATTTCCCCACAGGAGGCATCGTTCAAGGACATCAAGGCATTCTTTCCGCATTAGAAACGGGTGCTGGCAAAATTGTCATCCGGGCAAAGAGTCTCATCGAAGAGATCAGTAAATCTCAAGATCGCATTGTGATCACCGAGATTCCTTATGAAGTGAACAAGGCAGATCTTGTGAAAGCGATGGATGTCTTAAGAATTGAAAAGAAAGTTGAAGACATCTTAGAAATTCGTGATGAATCAGACCAAGAAGGGCTTCGTATCGCGATTGATCTAAGAAAAGGTGCAGATGTTCAACTCATCTTGAATCTTCTTTTTAAGAGTACTGATTTACAGGTGACCTATAACTATAATATGGTCGCCATCATGAATCATCGTCCGGTACTGGTCGGTGTGATTCCTATCTTAAAGGCTTATGTCGATCATCAAAAAGATGTCATTACAAATCGTTCAAATTTTGAGCTGGCACGTGCAAATAAGCGTCAACATATCGTTTTAGGGTTAATCAAGATGGTCTCAGTCATCGAAAAAGTCATTGAGATTATTCGTGGTTCACAAAATAAGCAAAATGCTAAAGAGAATTTGATGCAACGCTTTGATTTCTCTGAAGCGCAAGCGGAAGCCATTGTTACCTTGCAGCTCTATCGTTTATCCAATACGGATGTCGTTGCACTCGAACAGGAATCGCTTAGCCTATCGGAAAGAATTAAAGAACTCGAACACATTTTATCCTCTGAAGCACAATTGCGTCGTGTGATTAAAAAAGAACTTTCTGAAATCGCACAACTTTTAGGGGAAAACCGAAAATCAGAGATTGAAGCAGAAATTGAAACCATAAAGATCGATCAAAAAGATTTGATCAGTGATGAAAAAGTCATGATCGGGATTACCAAAGATGGTTACATTAAACGTGCATCCACACGCTCTTATCAAGCCTCACAGAGCATAGGACTCAAAGAAAATGATGCGTTGATGTTTGAAAAAGAGTTAAATACGTTAGATACGCTATTAATTTTCACCAATCTGGGAAATTATATCTTCCTACCCGTCTATAAAATTGATGAACAAAAATGGAAAGATCTGGGCATTTACATCAATAATATCACCCCAATTGAAAAGAATGAACGCCTTATTAAAGTGTTGGCAGTGTCTTCATTTAATAGTGATGAAACCATCTTAATTGCGACCAAAGAAGGCATGATGAAACAGGCAAAACTTGCTGATTTTGAAGTCTCTAGGTTTAATAAATCACTTAAAGCAATGAAATTGTCCGATTCGGATGAAGTCGTTTGCGTCGATGATCAAGCGAAGACAAACATTCTTTCCATCTCGAATAAAGGGTATGCCTTAAGATTTAAAACAGAAGAACTTCCTCTTTATGGCCTCCAAGCGGGAGGTGTGAAATCCATGTCACTTCAAGATGGGGATCATTTGGTCAGTGCCCTCTATGTGAAACCTTCCGATGATTTTGTGATGTTAACCAATCGAGGACACATCATCAAAGACGTGGTGGAAGAACTTCCCATCTATAACCGTAACAGACGGGGTATTTTGATCATCGAACATCAAAAAGCGAACCCCCATTTAGCGGTATCTGCCGCACGCTTATCCCGTGCTCAACAAAAGGAAAACGTGAATGTGCGTATTCTTACTGAAAAGACAGCTGTCATCATGACAGTTCAAGACATGAAGTACTCGTGAAATAAGTTCGGTAAAAAACTTTATGATGACGCAGACCTTGGCAGAGGATATGCAATCGAAATCTTCGAAGCGAATGAAGAAAAAGAAGAAGCCATTCAGCGAAAAGTCACGAAGAAACCAACAGAACAAGTCCAACCTCTTGACTTGGTCAAAGAAGAAGTCATCGAAATCAAAGATAAAAAAATTCACCTGAGTAGATTTGATCTATTCGATGAAGATGAATAGGAGAAAAACATGAGATTAACCATCGAAGGTCAAATGAAACGCTATGACCATCCCGTGCAACTCACGGAAGTATTACATGATTTAAAACTGGAAGACAAGCTTGCAGCTACAGTCAATGGAAGACTTAGAGAATTGACGTATATCGAAACGAAGGATGCAGAGATAGAATTTTTGGGCTATGAACATTCAGATGCGATTAGAGTCTATGAATC
>CAYLLL010000211.1:0-2853 GCA_964384655.1 uncultured Mariniplasma sp.
GAAAGTACGGGAGAATCTTTGGGTTCTACAGCGATGGTCTTCACATGGGGAATATGGGCTTTAAGTACTTCACCCACGCCGGTAATGGTTCCCCCTGTTCCAACGCCAGCCACAAAATAATCCACGTCATAGTCCGTATCTTTTAAAATTTCTAGTGCCGTTGTTTTACGATGAATCTCTGGGTTGGCTAAGTTTTCAAATTGCATGGGGATAATGACGTGATCATCCTTACTTTGAATTTCTTTGGCTTTAGCAATAGCCCCTTTCATCCCAAGTTTTCCTTCTGTTAAGATGACCTCTGCCCCCAGTGCTTTGACGATTTGGACACGTTCTTTTGAGACTGTCTCGGGCATAGTTAGGATAAGTTTATATCCTCGAGCTGCACAAATAAATGCTAACCCAATCCCTGTGTTTCCTGATGTGGGTTCACAAAAAACGGTCTTCTCATGGATCAGACCTTTCTTTTCAATGGATTCAATCAACGAAAAAGCTAATCGGTCTTTCACACTGGATAAAGGATTATGATTTTCAAGTTTTGCAACAAGTTCAGCCTTTAGCCCGAGTGATTTTTCAATATTGTGCAAACGTAAAAGCGGCGTATTGCCGATAAGTTCGGTATAGTTATGTTTGATATTCATGATTTCACCTCTAGCAACGTCATTATACTTTAATCAAGCATTTCGTGCATTTAAAACGATTTTGAGAACGTTTACTTTGTTAATTCATTCATGAATTAGAGATTTTTCTTGGCATTATGTGATTTTGTGCTATAATACCATAGGTGATTTAAATGGAAATAATGAAGTTTTCGCTTGGTAACTTAAAGAGTAATTGTTACGTCCTAAGCGAAGCGGATCATGCAATTATCATCGATCCAGGATATGAAAGCGATGATGTGATCCGGTATATAATCAAACAAAATTTAACCTTAGAAGCTATCTATATTACACATGGACATTTCGATCATGTCGGTGGTGTTAAACAGCTTAAAGATCAATTTAACTGCACAGTCTATGCACCCATCAAAGATAAAATATGGATGGGGAAATCCAGTTATAATCAAATAGGCTATGAGATCCCTGTCGATACATGGGTCAAAGATGGCGATACTTTTGAAGCGATTGGACTTATCTTTACCGTGTACGAGACCCCAGGCCATTCTGAAGGAAGCACTGTACTGAGTGTGGATCATATCTTGTTTTCAGGAGATACTCTATTTTATCAAAGTATAGGTCGCACGGATATTCCTTTGTCGGATCCTCAGGCGATCTATCGATCGGTTAAACGAATCTATCAACTTTTTGATGAAGATATCATGGTTTATCCAGGCCACGGACGAACGACAGATATTGGTCATGAGAAAAAATTCAATCCTTTTGTTAGAGGATAAAAAAAACGTATCTATGCCACATAGATGCGTTATTTTTTTAATGTTAATCCCACGAGTGTTTCAAGGCTTGTTGTTTGAGGAAACATACGCAATGGAACCACTTTGTGAATATGATATCTCTGACTCAAAAGATCAAGATCTCGGGATAACGTTTTGACATCACACGAGAGATAAAAGACTTGATCAAACGCTTTTTCCAAAACAATCTCGATGAATTTAGCAGTGAGACCGAAGCGTGGTGGATCAACAACCAACACATCCCCTTCAATCTCTTGAATCAATGTTTCTGCTTTGCCTTCAAGAATGTTAACGTGCTGCACATGATATTTTTCTTTAATGTATTCAGTCATCACAACCGCGTCATGATTAGCTTCGATAAAGGTCATAGTTTTGACTTTATCGATGAGATAATATCCAATACTTCCCACTCCACTATAGGCATCAATCACGTGAGAGTTCGGTTTTATTTCTTGTTTAATCCACTCATATGCCATTTGAATGACAGGAATGTTCACTTGAAAAAATGATTGATCACTCACCGTATATTCCCATGGACCGATGGCGATATCGATGGTTGACATTCCATACATAAGATGACTCTCATCGCTTAAAATGTGACGCTCATCTTTCTTTATATTGCAGGTGACACCAATGACTTCGGGGATGGACTTAAGAAGAGTTAGTATTTTTTGTAATCCCTGAAATGTTTTTTTATAAGCGACCAAAGTCACCAGTGCTTGATTCTTTTCATTTGTACGTATCGCTACGTGTCGTAAGATGTTGGGTTCAACGCTGAGTCTAGCTTCTTGAAGTTTCCCTAGAATCTTGTTAGTTAAAGAATCTGAAAGAATAAAGTCATTGATCTTAATCAATCGGTGATTATTTAATCCAAATAGACCTAGAGATAAGATGGGTTTATCCATCACATGAAAGACAGACTTGTTTCGATAATGCGTATAATTTCGGTCGGTCAACGCTTCTTCAACATCGAGGTCTAAGCCTGAAATCTTTCTCATCGTTTCCTGAGTCATACGTCTTTGCCACGACAATTGTTCATCATCATCCATATGGATAAGATCACAACTTTCTAAGACGTTATCCACATTTTTTCGCATGGGACTTTGTTGTATCAATGAAATGATTTTTGCCTCAGCAAAGCGCTTTTTGAGTGATGTAATCTCGATTTCTGCAACTTCATCCTTTAGCATAGACTTCACAAAAATGACATACTCTTCATGCTTAATAACACCTTGCCCTAAAAAATCGACATCGATGGCTGTTCCGATTAATCGACTACCAACAGTTAACATCTTCTTCCTCCTTGAAGTAAAACGCAAGACCACCTTGAGATGTCTCTTTGTAGGATTGATGCATATCTAACCCGGTTTGATACATGGTTTGAATCACAGTATCGAGTGAAATCTTTCGTGAATCGGTTAAAAAGAATGCGGGACCACATGCAT
>CAYLLL010000212.1:0-2838 GCA_964384655.1 uncultured Mariniplasma sp.
GTTTTCAACTTTGACTTCAACGACTTTCTTTTCAACTTTCTTATCTACTTTCTTAGGCAAATTCCCAGAAAGTGCTTGTTTAGCTAAATCGCAATAAGCAGTAAATGCTTGAGGTTCATTGACAGCTAAGTCAGCAAGCATCTTGCGGTTGACTTGAACGTTAGCGAGTGCTAAACCATGAATGAGAAGTGAATATTTGGTTCCATTGAGCTTGGCTGCAGCGTTGATACGCGTAATCCAAAGCTTTCTGAACATTCTCTTTCTTTGCTTTCTATCACGATATTGATAGCGTAATGAACGCATCACTTGTTCATGTGCAGTGCGATAAATCGCATGTTTTGAACCGAAATAACCCTTCGCGAGTTTTAAAATCTTTTTACGACGACGTCTAGCGACAAATCCGCCCTTAACTCTTGGCATGTGTGTTGTCCTCCTGTTACATTAAGTTCGAAATCAATTGTTTGATCCGTTTCTTATCGGATGCGCTAACCGTTGCTTCGCCTCTTAATTGTCTGTTTTGTTTTGTTGTTTTGGATGCTGCTAAGTGGCCAGTATATGCGTGACCTCTCATCAATTTCCCTGTTCCAGTGACTTTGATTCTCTTTTTAAGTCCACTGTGTGTCTTTTGTTTTGGCATATGTGTATTCCTTCTTTCTTAGTTGTTGTTTGTTGGTGCGAGCATGGCAACCATGTTCTTACCGTCCATTTTGGGTTTGCTTTCGACTGTCGCATTCGCGCCAATCGCTTCAATGAAGCGCAGCATAACTTTCATTCCCACATCACTGTGAGTGATCATACGACCATAGAAACGAATACTTAACTTGACTTTGTCCCCTTTTTCCAAAAACTTTAGAGCATGCTTAAGTTTGGTATCAAAGTCATGGACATCAATCGTTGGCGAAAGTCTAACTTCTTTGATTTCAACGATGTGTTGGTTTTTCTTCATTTCACGGATCTTACGTTGTTGTTCATAACGATACTTGGAGTAATCCATGAGTTTTGCAACCATCGGTTTGGAATCAGGTGATACAACGACGATATCGTATTCACGTTCCATCGCGAATTTTAACGCATCCTTACGATTCATAGTTCCGACTTTGTTCCCAGTTTCATCGATGACAAGAAATTCGCCATAAGGGATCGTTTCATTCACGAGATCAGTATTTTTTGATTTGACTTGTTTTATGTAGTCCACCTCCATTCTTAGAATTTTAGAAAAGAAAAAGTGTGTACATTGTACCCACTTGTTGTCATCACGAAAAATTGATTGGTTCGTTAGTGTGACATTTTGCCTACGAAGTCATTCATCAGGCGAGAGGGTAGCTCTTCTTTTCACTTCTTTAATTCCTTGTTCATTATACCATAAGTGCTTGATATGTCAAGTAGATTATCCATTTCGGGCGATTTTTCCAAAGAAAAACCGGGTGATTATGAATCCTAATCCAATATACCATAATTTATAGACAACTGCAAGCTCATAACGAAGGATTTCCTGTTGATAAAGCGGTAAAATCACATAGAGTCTTAAGGAAGATTGATCTTGCATCAAGAGCTGAAAAATCATGTAGACCAAAGGGAAGATCAACATCAGTGTCTTTGTTTTCTCTGAAGCTAAAAGATGAGAAAATAAATAGAGGATAATCACATCTAACCATAGATGTAAGGGGATCAGCAGATCGATTTCTAAGGATATATGAGGTAAAGCGATGGGTGGGATGATCCAAAATAGTCCATAAAAGCATAGGATAAATAAACCACTAATCCATAACACATACACCCATTTGATATCCCAAAGGTAATAAGGATGTTTAACTGAGATGAATACTCGATCATGAGGATGAATCAAATCTACCCATAACCATCCCATCAAAAAAGGGATGATGGAAAAGATCATTTGATGGGTAAGTTGTTGATAAAGAAACCAGACATCCCTGATATCACTCGGATTCATGCCCATCTGATACGTAAAATAACAGATATAGATCACATAACTCAAGATGAACATCACGAGTATACACATCTTTTTCTTAGGAAATGCGATGACATCCAAAAGATGAATCATAGCGTGATATGCTCTGTCCATAAGTGCGCTAAACGTTCGGGTTGATGCGTGGAGATGATGAATGATGTTTTTGTTGAGACCATCTCCTCTAAAATACTGACGACGACCTCACAACTCATCTCATCCAAACCGGAGAAAGGTTCATCTAATACAATCAATTGTGGATGTCCCATGATCGCTTGTAAAAAACCTAATTTCTGTTGATTTCCTTTAGAAAGTTCATAGATATACTTATCGAGAGGGATATTTAAGCGATGAATATATTCAGATTGGATGTGATCTTTTTTAATCCGTGCCATCGTCTCTAAATAATTAAGTGCTTTGATCAAAGGAGGTAACATCATCTTCTCAGGCAAATATCCCATTTTGAACTTTTTCTTTTCAATATGTCCCATATCGGGTCGAATAAATCCTAGAATCATGAGAAGTAACGTCGTTTTTCCTGTTCCATTTTCCCCACTGATGACCCAGAACTCTTCTTTTCCAATCATGAGATTAAATCTTCTTGGTAAATAGCGTTTGCCAGCTTCTTCTAGTTTAATATAGTGCATAATGATTGATCAGTGGACCTGACTCCTTTAACAGCATGTGATCGATGATATATAAAAAGTTTGGAACGAGCCCTACTGAACCATCTTCAAGCGTGATGAGAATGGCAGGATCAAACAAAAGATAGGCTTCGCTAGGGATTTGGATGATCAGTTCATCGTTTTGATGATCAAATGTTAAATCATCAAGTCCTCCCAAAGAAACGTTGGATACATGATAAGATTCAT
>CAYLLL010000213.1:0-2835 GCA_964384655.1 uncultured Mariniplasma sp.
CATCATGCTCGAAGAGATGGAAAACAGCTTTAATTTCTTTTGGGAACAAGCCAAAACCGATGAGGAAAGTGGTGGATATGGACTCATCAATGATCGTTATCCCTCCAATGTATCCCTCTCTTCGATTGCATCGGTAGGTTTTGGTTTAGCAGGTTTACCCATCGGGATTGAATACGAATGGATTACGTATGATGAAGGATTTGAACGAGCAGAAAAAACGTTGGATACGTTCTTAGCGCTAGATCATTTCAGCGGATTCTTCTATCATTTCTTGAACAAACAAACCGGCGCACGTGCAGGGACCAGTGAAGTATCGATCATTGATACAGCGCTCTTTATTGCAGGTGCCATCACCGCAGGTGAATATTTTGGTGGAGATGTCAAAGAAAAAGCAGAAGATCTCTATGAACGCATCGATTGGACATGGTATTTGGATCCATCAAGAAACATGTTTTACATGGGTTACCAACCTGGAAGTGGCTTTGCGGGTCATTGGGATTTCTATGGCGAACAATTGATTCTCTACGTATTAGGTGCTGGCGCACCCAATGAAGCATATCGCACGGATGTGAGTGAGTACAATACGTTTATCCGAAGACAAGCTAGTTATGGCGGAGGAGACATATTTATCTCCAGTTGGTTTGGTAGTCTATTCACGTATCAATTTTCCCATGCCTTTGTTGATTTTAGAGATCGTGAAGACGCACAAGGGGTTAACTGGTTTGATAATAGCATCAATGCAACCATCGCCAATCGACAATATGCCATCGATAGTCACAGTACGTTCCAAACCTTCACCGCAAATTCTTGGGGCATGACTGCATCCGATGGTCCGCGTGGATATAGTGGTTATTATGGTTCTAAACCTTCAGGATATACCGATGATGCCCATCGTAACGATGGAACAATCGCGCCTGCAGGTGCTTTAGGTAGTGCACCGTTTACCCCTGATTTAGTGAAAGGGGCTATTCAGTATTTTGAAACCATCGGTGGACTCAAAGGTGAATATGGGTATAAAGACGCCTATAATTTTGATCAAACAACGCCTTGGATTGCCGGAGATGTAATCGGCATTGATAAAGGCATTACGCTTTTGATGTTAGCAAATTATTTTGATGGACTCGTCTGGGAACAATTCATGAAGAATGAATACGTGAATCTCGGTCTTGAGAGAATAGGTATTCTTCCAGTTGACATCAGTGAAACGGCATAATTAAAGATCACTTATCAATCATTTCACTGAAATAACTTGAAACAAAAAGAAAACTATGCGATGATGAACATAGTTATAAGGAGTGTGTTGGTATGGTAACCATTAAGGACGTTGCGAAAGCTTCAGGATATTCGATTTCAACCGTCTCATATGCGTTGAATGATACAGGGAACATTCCCCAAAAAACCAAAGATAAAATATGGAATGTCGCGAAAAAATTAAAATACTACCCGAATGCCGCTGCGAGAAATCTAAAAAATCGTAAAACGATGAACATCGGATTTTTCGTTTCGGGGTTTAGTGGACCTGTCTATCATAAAATCTATGATGGGATTGCACAAGGACTAGAAGGTAGTGACTATAACTTAATCGTTTCATTTTCCAAGAATGCGAAAAAGATGATCACAGAACGACAAATTGACGCTGCTATTATTTTATGTCCTGCAGTCGAAGATAAAGTGATCAAAATCGCACAAAATTTAGGCATGCCGACCATTTTGCTCGATCGTGATCACCCAGGAGGGAATCACGTGTATACCAACGTGCTGAATTCCTATGAAGGTGCGAAGATTGCAACACAGCACTTAATCAATCGTGGACGGAAAAAGATTGCATATCTATCAGGTATTTTAGGAAGCCATGAGGACATGCAACGCTTTCAAGGGTATATCGAAGTGATTGAGGCGTATGGCATGAATCAAATGGTATTCTTCGGTGATTTCACGGAAAAGAGTGGCTTAGAGATCATTCAAAAATTGGATGGTAACATCCCCTTTGATGGCATATTCTGTGCCAATGATGAAATGGCCATCGGACTTATTAAAGGTTTACAGGCCATTGGTAAAAAAATTCCCGAAGATATCAGTGTCATCGGCTTTGATGATGTCGATGTATCCCAATATATTTGTGGAGGGTTATCGACCATTAGCATCAATTATGAATCGTGGGGCATTTCAGTAGCGAAAGATATGGTATCGATTCTTTCAGGAAAAGATGTTGAAAAAGAACAAATCGTCCCTGTACGACTGGTTCCAAGAAATACATAGAGGTTATCCACTAACCTCTTTTTTTTAGAAAAAAAGTGCCTTGCGGCACTAATCGAAATAAATGGTGATGCGATCATGAAGTTTTGCATGAACATTGGATTGTATGGTGATAATTGTTTTTGATTTATGAACCGTGTATAAAGGGGACTCCACAATCAAGCGATCAGTAAGCAATCGGATTTCATCCCTTTCTTGAGTTAATCTGAAAACGAGAGAGTCTTGATGAATTTCTAATAGTTCTGCCGTTGAATCAATGATTTTACCTTGTGGAATGGTTAGATTAAGGGGTAACATCCATGCATCTTGGGCAAAAACATCGAGTGATTTTCCCTCGAATAAGGGTTTATCTTGAAAAGAAATTTTGACTTTTTGATCAAAATGATCAAGATTGATCAGATGCAGTAAATATGAATCCTGATTCCCTTGCATGAAGGATAGGAGATGTCCTTCATGATGACTTAACTTAAAGTTTGATGATAGACCCAGGTGTTGCAAAATGTCTTTTGTGATGTCAAGATGCCCCGGATAAGAAGAAGAAATGAAGACAAATCGGTCGCCAAGAACGCCAACACTTTC
>CAYLLL010000214.1:0-2823 GCA_964384655.1 uncultured Mariniplasma sp.
TGAGTTATCTTTGAAAGCTGTGTAAACTTGCAGCCCATATAAAGGGGTAAAAAACAAAGCGGCGCATCCGTATCTTGGGGTGCAGTTTCAAAACCCTATAAACCCAAGGAGGATACGCCAATGGCAAAGTATGAGAAAAGAGGTTCAAGCTCAAGGACAAAACGGAAGAAGATCGAGGCGCTTCCTGTCGTTGTGGAAGCTGGTAGCTCCTATATCGATGAGTTGATTCGGGTTCAGAAGGAGTTGCAGGAGGCCCTGTTCACCTACATGCGTTTTCCCAAGAAGCCGAGTCCCTCTTTGCCACTGTCCGGCTTCGGACTAGAGCCGCTCGACGTCTACGAACTCGAACGGGAACTGTGTGTCTGGTGTTTCAACTTCTCCGAAACAATGAACCAAGAAGAAAGATCCGCGGATATACGCTCGTAGTGGATGTCATCGACCAACTGATGTCACAGTAACTCAAGAAACGGAAAGCCTCTTAGTGAAAAAAGATTACACAACTCTTGACAATAACTCCCTTTCTCCGAAAGATTTCTTGTGGCTCTCAAACACAAAATCATGACACTACCCAGAAGTTTGGATTTCAATGCTTCTGCTCCCTTGATGTATTCGATTCGGCTTTCTTTCTGGAAATCTCGATACTCTGTATGACCCGATCAGTTTCTTGTGATAGGGGTTTATTAGGGAAATTCCTTTTGATGTGCTCGAGCCGCTTTAATGCTAGATCATACTGCCTTTTTTCAACTTCTCGCTTTAATAAAGCCTGCTGCACGTAATAACCAACTTCTCCGGAAGTGTACATCTCCTCCAATCGTATCAAAAAACTATCCGCCTCTTGAGGTTTTCCATCTTTCAACATCCCACCAATTATCATTGCCAAATACAATTCAAAATCTTTGACATTCAACCCGAACTGCTTTATCATTTCGATAAATTGAGTCTTTGCTTTTTGATAGTCCTTTTTCAAAAACCAGGCATTCAACAGACAAACCTCGACGCCAAAACGAAAATAGTCATACCCTTCATTGGGGATAATTCTTTTTAGCTCTGAAGCAGTTTGGATCATCATTTCGGGATCTTTCTGCTGGGTATAGATAGTTACTTTCATTCCATAGTAGTAGATTTTGTTTTTCAAATCGGCTGTAGGTATTTTTTCGTCTAGTTGTCTCAAGAGTTCTTCATATTTTTTTTGAGCCATTAGTTCTTTTATCCATCCTACGCTCTGAACAAATTGTGGTTCTTCGTACTCTAGAGGAAGCCTAAAGTGACTTTCGAATTTCTCCGAAGCTTGCTTTTCCTGATATAGAACCTCTTGATGATAATGGTTACTCACTCAGGGAAAAATTGACAAAACTAGAAGGGGCAATGCAAAGATGTTCATAGTTCAATTCCTTTATAGTCTCGTTCGTATTATCTACAGTAACATAAGCCAACTGAACATGTACACATCCAACCGTAATAACCATCAAACCAACAATCTTTTAGGCAATTGTGAGAGTCACCGCATACTAAGCAAGGAGCAACGCCGTCACAATGCATATTGCCAGAGCTTTTTTGTCCGGAACAATACTCTCCGGGAAAAGGCCACCCTGGCTTTCCTACTTCGCCGCCAACCTCTGCAACTGTGCATGGATCATACAGCGTCGAACATGCGTATCTTGCCCCTGACGGGGGAATCATTATGGCCCTACGTGGGGGAAACGTTTTGGCCCTGGTGGGGGAATGGTTCTGGCCCTCGACACGCAAGGCTCGCCAGTCGTCGAATCTACAGCAGCACATTCGGGGTAACGAGTGTCACAGACTGCGGTGTAGCTAGGGTCGGATATTTCATATCTTACCAAAAATAGACTGTAACCGGCAGCGCAAGAAGCTGGACCAGAATGTTGTTCCCTTTGTACGCAGTTTGCGATCACCCAATCCATGAAGAAGATACCCCAAACAACTTGCACGCTTATGAACCAGACTATTCTGCTTAGCATAAGACTTTTCCCTCACTTGATTTTGGGTGTTTGACTATGAGGCTTGTGAGTTGATTGTGAATTCAAGAAGCTTACCATATTTCGTGCATTGCGGGCTATCGGTTCATTAGGATATTCGTCTACTATGCGTTGATATGTGTTTCGTGCTTCTTCTTTTCGCAGCAAGGAAAAGAAACAATTGCCTATCTGAAAAAGTGCTCTTGCCTTTAATTGCTTAGGCAAATTCTTGTCTTGATAGAGTTGATCGTAAGCTGCTCTTGCCTCTTCAAATCTTCCGCGCTTTTCGAGAATGGATATCTCATCAAAACGAATCAAATAGTAATAATGTAGGGCTCCATTGCGCGCAAATTGCTCTTTGTAGAGGTCGACTTTTCCTTTCTCCCCCTTGAGAACATACGCTCTTGCGAGATTGTAATCTACTAGGAAGGTATGTATCAGACCATAGTTTTGATCTGTGGGGTCACCACGTTTTAAGGGAGATCTATTTGTTGAATAACGACGATCTTTCAGCTTCACTAAGCATGCTATTGCCTTATCAAAATCATTGTTGTTAAGATAGTACTGTGAAAGGTCAAACAACGTCTGAGCAACAACAACGTTATCTGACGGATATTTTGAAATGTAGCCATTCAACTTGTTCGGATAATCGCTCACAATAGCTTCATATTGTTGAGCTTTGGTTGAATCTCCTGCTTGTTTCTTTAGAATTCGAAGCACCTTTGCGTATGTATAGATCTTTCGATCTGCCACTATTTGATCTAAAACCGACTTGTTATCTTCACGGTATTTTTCAAATGCCTCCAATGCCCTTTCAAAATCCTGTTGTTGCTCATAGGCACGGGCG
>CAYLLL010000215.1:0-2822 GCA_964384655.1 uncultured Mariniplasma sp.
CATCTCTAAATTTCCTTCGATTACACGTGATCTTGCAGTGATTGTGAGTGAAGATATCTTAGCTGGAGATTTACTCCAATTGATCAAACAAACGGCGAAAAAAGTCTTAGTGAAAGCAGATATCTTTGATATTTATCAGGGATCATCCATTGAAAAAGGAAAAAAATCACTTGCCTTTTCACTCGTTTTCAACGATTATGAGAAGACGCTCACTGCAGATGATGTCGATCAAATCATGAAAAAAATCATCAATCGGCTTAATTTTACCTATCAAGCCATCGTCCGCAGCTAAAAACCTGATTCGTCAGGTTTTTTCGTTTATGCTATCTGAAAATCGTGTATAATAATAGAAGGTGATAACATGCTAATCTATAACCTAACTCACGAAGAGTTAGTCACATTTGTAACAGACCATCAGCATAAAAAATACCGTGCTGATCAAATATGGCATTGGCTTTATAAACAAAAAGTTCAATCCTTTGATGAGATGACCAATTTGACATCTGACTTGATCGATCTTTTGAAATCAAACTTTGAAATCAAAGCACTTGATTTGGTCATCAAACATATTAGTGCTGATGGAACCATCAAGGCACTGTATGGGTTATCTGATGGTAATTTAATCGAATCCGTGTTAATGAAACACCATTATGGAAATTCCATCTGTGTGACCACACAAGTCGGATGCAACATCGGTTGTTCCTTTTGTGCATCGGGATTATTAAAGAAAAAAAGAGACCTCAATGCAGGGGAAATCATCGCTCAAATCATCGAAACCGAACGCCTTTTAAATGAGCGTATTTCTTATGTGGTCGTGATGGGTATTGGTGAACCTTTCGATAATTATGAGAATTTATTAAAATTTTTAGCGAATATCAATCATCCGAAAGGTCTTGCGATTGGAGCACGCCATATCACCGTGTCAACTTCAGGAATTGTGCCTAAGATTAAAGAATATGCACACATGGGCTTACAAGTCAATTTAGCGATCAGTTTACATGCACCTAATAATGACATACGTTCCAAATTGATGAAAATTAATAAAGCATATCCCATTGAAGAAGTCGTTGATGCAATCAAATATTATCTCAAGGTCGCCAAAAGACGTGTGACCATTGAATATATTCTCATTGATGGACTCAATGACTCCAAAGAAACCGCATTAGAACTCGTTCAATTGCTCAAAGGACTCAACGTATATGTTAACTTGATTCCTTATAATGAAGTCATTGAAGCGGATTATAAACGCAGTAAGACAGAAACGATGGAAGCCTTTTATGATATCTTGATGAAACATAAGATTCAGGTAACCTTACGCAAGGAACAGGGTCATGATATTAATGCTGCCTGTGGTCAATTACGAAGCCAACAACTCTAGGAGGTTCATTTGAAACAAGGATTTATTAAAAAGATTATCTCCAATCAATACACTTTGATTGATTTGGACACAAAAGAAGAGATTCTCGCTTCCGCAAGAGGAAAATTGCGTTATGTTCGTTTGGACGATAAATCATCTTTTAACAAGCAAGAGACGATGAAGACGAAAAAAGAGACGAAAATAACTACGATCACCCCAAAAGTCGGTGATTATGTGGGATACGAAGAAGATCTTGACATCTATTGGATCAGTGAAATCAAACCACGAAGAAATGATTTAGTTCGTCCTGATGTGGCCAATGTGGATCAGGTATTACTCGTTTTTTCATGTGTCCGTCCTGAGTTTAGTTTCCATCTCCTTGACCAGTTTTTAATCATCATGCAACAAGAAGCTTTAACCCCTATTCTAGTTGTAACGAAAATAGACTTAATCGATGAAAAAGCCCTTGAATCATTAAAAAAGGATTTATCTTATTATGTAAAGATGGGTATTGAAGTCTATTATGTCAACAGTAAACAGCGCATTGGTTTCGATGTGCTCACCCATATTTTTATCGATAAAATCACTGTACTTGCAGGACAAACCGGTGTGGGTAAATCAACCTTGCTCAATGCGTTGATGCCTGAACTTAATCTCAAGACTCAAGAGATCTCAGAAGCCTTAGGAAGAGGTAAACATACGACCAGACACACCGAACTCTATGGGTTCAACCAAGGGTATATCGTCGACACACCAGGGTTTTCTAAAATCGAGTTTAAAATCTTTTTCCAAGAAGATTTAAAAGACTATTATCCTGATTTTCAACAGTTAGCTCACCAATGTAAGTTTGGTTCCAAATGCCTTCACCTAAGTGAACCAGGATGCCAAGTTAAAAAGCAAGTTGAAGAGAAAACTATCTTGTATTCACGTTATGAAAACTATGTTCAATTTGCACAAGACATCAAAGCTCAAAAAGCCAAATATTAGGAGGTATACGTATGAAGATTGCACCTTCCGTACTCACGGCAGATTTTTCACATCTTGAAACTGAACTCAAATCCATCGATAATGCAGATTTATTGCACCTAGACATTATGGATGGTCATTTTGTACCTAATATTTCGTTTGGACCCGCCATTACAAAATCCATCCATGAACATACGCATCTTCCTTTAGATATTCATTTAATGGTCTCTGATCCTCTGCAATGGGTCCCCAAATTTGCTTTCGAACAAACGAAATATATAACCATTCATGTAGAAGCTAATCATGTGTCTGAAACGATCCAAGCGATTAAAAAAGAACATATCGGTGTTGGAATTTCATTGAAACCAAAGACACCAGTTCGTGCGATTATCCCTTATATTAATGAAGTCTCTTTAGTGCTGGTCATGACCGTAGAACCTGGTTTTGGTGGACAATCTTTTATCGGGGAAATGATGGAAAAAGTCAAAGAGCTCGTTGA
>CAYLLL010000216.1:0-2820 GCA_964384655.1 uncultured Mariniplasma sp.
TAAAAGTTGCTCAAGAAGAACACGATATGTTTGCAGATGCTTTGAGAAAAGAGGGAGTTGAAGTTCTCTATTTAACCGACATGGTTGAAGAAGCCCTCAAGGCTCATCCCGAAGTGTTATCAAACTTTATCAATGCATTTATCGAAGAATCAAAGATAAAATCCCATACGATCAAAACCGCACTCTATCAATATTTGTCTTCACTACCGCTCAATGACATGATTTTAAAAATGATTGAAGGCATCAGAATTCATGAGGTTAAAATCCCTAATAAACACTCCATCATGGATATGCTTGAAGATGAATATCCTTTTTACACAGATCCGATTCCTAATATCCTTTTTCAGCGCGATCCCTTTTCAAGTGTAGGTTCAGGCGTCGCTATGAGTAAGATGAGTACGCAAGCAAGACAACGTGAAACGATTTTTGCTGAGTATATCCTTTCTTATCATCCCCGCTTTCAAACAAAGATGCCTTATTACTATCATCGACTCAATCGATATCCTCTCGAGGGGGGAGACATCTTAGTCTTATCAAAGACGGTGGTTGCGATGGGGATTAGTTCTCGAACAGACCCAAGAGCGATAGAATATTTTGCTGAACAACTCTTTAAACAAGACAATGCGTTTAAGACAGTTCTTGCGTTCAACATCCCCAAATCACGTGCGTTCATGCATCTTGATACAGTGTTCACTCAAGTGGATTTAGGGACATTTACGATTCATCCCGGTATTGAGAATAAACTCACGGTATTTGAAATTGAAAAGACAGAAGAACGATTTACTATTCAAAAAGTGATTGGATCACTCGAATCCATTTTAGAAAAACACTTGAAACGCCCCATTATATTAATCCGTTGTGGGGGCAGTGACCAGATTACAAGCGTGAGAGAACAATGGAATGATGGAGCTAATACATTAGCGGTTGCCCCTGGGAAAGTCATTGTTTATGACCGAAATCATGTCACCAATCAAATGCTAAAAGATGCGGGTGTTGAAGTGATTGAAATCGCATCATCTGAATTATCAAGAGGGCGAGGAGGTCCTCGTTGTATGAGTATGCCACTAGAAAGAGAAGATATTCATGACTAAGGAGAAAACAATGAATTTTAAAGGAAGAAGTTTACTCACATTACTGGATTACACACCAGAAGAAATTCAACATTTGATTGATGTTTCAAGACGTTTAAAGAAAGAAAAGGAAGAGGGAATTGCTCACAAAGTCTTATCGGATAAGAATGTGGTTTTACTCTTTCAAAAAGATTCCACTCGGACACGTTGTGCGTTTGAAGTAGGAGCGATGGATCTTGGAATGGGTGTGACCTATATCGGACCCACAGGATCACAGATGGGAAAGAAAGAATCAGTTAAAGATACCGCGAGAGTCCTAGGACGCATGTATGATGGCATCGAATTTAGAGGATATCTCCAAACCGATGTAGAGATGCTTGCAGAACACTCAGGAGTCCCCGTATGGAACGGATTAACCGATCTTTATCATCCGACACAAATACTGGCTGATTTCATGACGATTGAAGAAAACTTTGGTCATTTAAAAGGTCTTAAATTTACCTATTTTGGCGATGCAAGAAATAATATGGGCAACTCACTCATGATTGGTTGTGCTAAGATGGGATTGCATTTCACTGCAGCAGCTCCGAAACATTTATGGCCTAATGAAGCTTTAATCAAGACATGTCAGGCCATCGCTCATCAGACTGGAGCTACCCTCACATTTACCGAAGATCCCAAGGTAGGTGCGAAGGATGCAGATATCCTTTATACCGATGTTTGGGTCTCCATGGGAGAACCTAAAGAAGTATGGGAAAAGAGAATTGATATGCTACATCCTTATCAAGTCAATTCATCCTTGTTAAATCTTGCAAAAAAAGAAGCAATATTTATGCACTGTCTCCCTGCTTTCCACGGGAAGGATACCGAAATTGGTGCTGAGATTGCAGCAAACTTTGGTCAACTGTATCCCAGTGTCAGCGAAGGATCTCTTGAAGTCACCGATGATGTTATCGAATCCAAACAAAGTGTGGTCTTTCAAGAAGCCGAAAATCGGATGCATACCATCAAAGCCGTGATGTTACTCACCTTAGGAGGAAAATAATATGTCTCGATATGTCATTTCACTTGGCGGGAACGCCTTAGGTAATAACGCTGAAGAACAAAAGAAACTCTTGCAGTATGTGGCACATGCGATTTATCCATTGATTGAGATGAACCATGACATCGTCATCGTTCATGGAAATGGACCACAAGTGGGCATGATTAATCTTGCATTTCAAGAATCAACATCAACTCCAATGATGCCATTTGCTGAGTGTGGTGCGATGAGTCAAGGCTACATCGGTTATCACATCCAAAATGCCATTCAAAATGAGATGAGCAAGCATCATATCAAACGATCCATCTCAACGGTGGTCACCCAAGTGTTAGTCGATGAACATGATCCCGCGTTTAAGCATCCCAGCAAACCCATTGGTCCTTTCTATACCCATGAAGAAGCTTTACGACTTGAAAGGGAACAAGGTTATCAAATGATGGAAGATGCAGGCCGAGGGTATCGAAGAATTATCGCGTCACCCAAACCGATTGACATCATTGAAAAGGAAAGTATTCGTACCCTTTTATCCCATAAAGAAATTGTCATTGCTGCTGGAGGTGGAGGTATACCTGTCGTTGAAAAAGAGGGTTTCCTTTATGGAATTGATGCGGTTATTGATAAAGATTTTGCATCAGCTAAGATGGCAGAGATTGTTGGAGCAGATGAACTATTCATATTAACCGCTGTTGATCATGTCTTCATTAACTA
>CAYLLL010000217.1:0-2806 GCA_964384655.1 uncultured Mariniplasma sp.
CGGGAAGATGGTTCCGTTCGTACCGAACGAAGCGCAGAAGGCGTTTTGGCGGGATGAAATTATTCTTCATTTTAACCGCTGTCGTCATGACGTTATTCTATCTTTTCGGTGCCATAGGTAAAACTGCATTTCCTAATTCAAAGGGTGGCTTAGGTACATTTATTACCTTCTTATTCTTCATCATTGCTTGGGTTGAAATCTTTGCAGGTAAATTTATTGAAAAATTGATTGAGAAGAATGTTCCAAAAGTTATAGAAAAAATCGAATCGCTTAAAAAAGAAGAATCTCAAGACACGATTTCAGAAGTCAATGTGGAAGAACCTGCTCCTAAAGTTATAGAAGAGGAAAAAAAGGTTGAACCCATCGAACCTACTGAAGAAAAGGTTGATTCAGTTGAACCCTCTGAAGAAAAGGTTGAACCCATCGAACCTACTGAAGAAAAAGCTTAATAATCCTTGCGATAAACCATCGTTCATCGGTGGTTTTTCATCGTTAAGAGGTCATTTTATCAATAGACTAAATGGGGGGCAACATGATAAAGAAAATTACACGTCAACGAATTAACCAAGCCATACGTTTCGCATTAAAGATGAATCAGATCGAGGAAAAGAAATCTTCGTTCTTATCCAGTAAACGAAGTTTAGTTAAAAAAGATTTGATCGATCTTGTCTCCCACGAAAAGCATCTAATGATGGGACATTATCGACGATTAAGTATGGATGGATTAATCGTATGTTTCAAGCATCCACACCAAGATTTTATGGACTGTGCGGGTCCTTTCTACACAGAATATGAGATCGGTAAGTCATTGATTGAAGAAGTTCTTCAACAATCCAATGGAAATCAAAATCTAATCTTTTTCTTCGATCATCGTCACCAAGAACTTATTCAACTCATCCAATCTTTGGGAGGCTATGTTCAAGGCGATGAAAGCCAACTCATTTTGAAGCGAGGGCAGGAAAAAAATTTATCCGAGAATCCTTTGATTCAGCCTTATGATTCATCATGGGGCTCTTGGCTTAAAGCCATCCACGACCAATTGTTTCCAGAGAGTTACATAGATATCGATGATGTCATATCCAAAAAGGATACAACAAGAAATGTCTATATTATTTATGCTGAGGATCAACCAATTGGCTATTTAATTTTGAAGTCTTATCCTGATTTTTTACAACGAAAGACCATCGAGATGATTGGGGTTAGTGAACATTATCGGCATAAAGGTTATGGTAGAGCTCTGTTATCTCATGCCATTCGTATGAGTTTCCTAGATCAAAGAGTCACTTCAATCGATCTTATCGTTGAAAACATCAATACACATGCATTAGATCTCTATACACATCTTGGATTTCAGGTCTTGAGGAAAAATGTGAATATGATGATTGCTAAAAAGAAATAGACCAACCTTGCGGTTGGCCTTTTTATTAACCACGAACATATCGAAATCCTTGATCGATCGCGACACTGTTTGGATTGACATAACGCACTTGATCGAGAGTATCATTGTTCAAGAAACTTCCCCCTCGACATGCAACGCCCATTTGATTCAACCCAAAGACATATTCACAGACATTCCCACTCATATCGTAAAGACCAGAATCATTGGACAATTTGGTAGCAACCTCATATACTCTTTCATCGCTATCTAGCAACAACCAAGCATATTCGACAGCCTCATGAAGGGATGATGTCATTCCACTATATAACGTTCCTTTCGTCCAATAATGATCTCTTGTCGACATTAGTTGATCATTAATCGAGTCAGCTTGTGCAAGTTTCGCTGCCATATCCCATTCTTCAGGAGTAGGTAATCGATACCCATTGCGATCACTCATATACATCAAATTGACTTGATCGACATCTCGAATGGGCATATTTGAATTAAAATCTAAATAAACTTCTTCCAATCCCTCTTTGTTTGATAATGCGTTCAACCATATAATTGCATCATAATAACTGATGGTGGTTACTGGGTAGATTTCACCGTCTCTTGGGGTTGTTCCTTCAAATCCAACAGTGCCATCTCTGCCTTGATGATCAAATTGATAACCATGATCTATCGCCCATTGGTAAACCTCATACCATAAAGCATAAGTGGTTTCAGTTTCGGTCATCCAAAATCCACCTTCTGCATAACTCAAATAATTTCCATCGAGATTTGCTACAGGAACATCATAAAACACCTTGGTTTGTCCGATAGGTTTCATGGGCATAGGATCCCATAATGCATAAAGAACACCGTTAACTTCAGGGGTTGTCGTCAACGTTTGATAGGTTTCATTGATGTACCATCCCCCAAAGTATGCATTATCCTTTGTCGTTGTATACGAGAGGATGGATGTACCATAAGATACCATGACTGAATCGACCGAAGTTCCACCTAAAGGATTAAATGAAAGAGTGATCATCGTAGGTTGTGCAATCCATTTTGCATAGAGCGTCACATCAGAGTTAAAAACAAAAGCATTTAAATGATGGGATGTCAGAGGTGATGTATAAGCTTCATCCAAATACCATCCAGCAAATATGTATCCATCTTTCGTAGGATTTGTGGGTAGATCAATTTTCTCACCATGCAAATAATTCTGCGTGTCAATCGGTGTACCCTCACTCGTTTCATAAGAGAGACTGTAACCCTCTACTTCTGGCGTATCACCAAAAATTATAATTCCAGTAACCGTACTGCCAACGATAAGAACAAACAAAATAACCCACCAAATAAAGGTAGCTTTTTTATATCGACCTGGTCGATGTTCAAAATTCCCATTCACTTTTTTCATCTGCAGTTTGGCGAGTTCACGTCGAT
>CAYLLL010000218.1:0-2793 GCA_964384655.1 uncultured Mariniplasma sp.
GACTATCCAAAGCAATAAAGCATGAATATCCAACATTTGATTGTGACTTTTTTGGGTTTTCTGCATCCGACACTCCCAAAGGCTATCGCGTTTTTGGGGGTCTTCCCAATCATGATCAAAAAGTTAAAACCGATGGAACCGCATCGACATTTGCGATGATCGGATCACTGCCTATGGCTCCCAATGCTTCTTATCGAGCATTGATAAAGATGGAAGAATACCCTGAACTCTGGGGACCTTACGGATTCTATGATGCGTTCAATCTCTCCCATGAACCATGGTTTAGCAAGCGTTATATCTCGATTAACAAAGGATTGGAACTTTTGATGATCAATGCTTATTTAAGTCAAGATGTTTATCAATCATTCATGTCTCATCCACTGATTATCAAGGGAATGGAGGTTCTCAAATGGGTCAAACGTCCTGGTGGAAGCGCGCTGTCGTCTACCAAATCTATCCGTTAAGCTTTAAAGATTCCAATGGTGATGGTATAGGAGATATTCCTGGTATCATCAGCAAACTTGATTATTTAAAAGAACTTGGGGTCGATGTGCTTTGGCTTTCCCCTGTTTATCTTTCTCCTATGGATGATAATGGGTATGATATTGCTGATTACTACTCGATCGACCCTATCTTTGGGACGATAGAAGATATGAAGCAACTTCTTCATGAAACCCATCAACGTCAGATGAAACTTATCATGGATTTAGTGATTAATCATACGTCGGATGAACACGTTTGGTTTAAAGAATCACGACGTGACGTGAATTCCCCTTTTCGAAATTATTACTTATGGCGAAAAGAGCCCACATCGGTTGAATCGATTTTTGGTGGGTCAGCATGGACACTTGATTTCATGACAAATATGTACTATTTTCACTTGTTCTCGAAACGACAACCCGACTTAAATTGGCAACATCAACCGCTTCGTCAAGCGATTTATAAGATGGTGAATTGGTGGCTTGATCTTGGAATTGATGGATTTAGACTCGATGTCATCGACCTCATCGGTAAGGACATTGATAAAATGCAATTTTCAGATGGGCCTTACTTAAATTCGTATTTATCCGAACTCTATGAAGCATGTTTCAAAGGTAGAGATATCATGACCGTCGGTGAAATGCCAGGATTATCCATAGAACGTGCAAGAGAGATTACACGCGGTGATCATCCTCTGCTCAACATGGTGTTCCAGTTCGCACACGTGGGGTTGGATGAAGTTCCTGGGCATGGAAAATGGGCCTTGAAAAGCTTGGATTTGATTGAAATGAAACATACCTTTGAAAAGCTTCAACACACCATGCATCATGGGGGATGGAATTCTTTGTTTCTATCCAATCATGATCAGCCTCGAGTCGTCACTCGATATGGACATGAGCATTACCGAAGAGCTTCAGCCAAAATGCTCGCAACCATTCTTTATGGGATGCAAGGTACTCCTTATATATATCAAGGGGAAGAAATTGGAATGACAGGCATCAAAATGCCCATCGATGACTATCGGGATTTGGAAACGAAACAGATCTATGCCATTTTGAAACAAAAAGGTTGGAAGGAAGAAGATATCATGCGTTCAATCTATGCAAAAAGCCGTGATAATTCAAGAACTCCCTTTCAATGGAACGATGAGTTATATGCTGGATTTTCAACGCATGAACCTTGGTTAAAGGTGAATCCAAACTACCGATTCATCAATGCTATTAAGGAAAAAAACGATGTGGATGGTGTCTTTCGATATTATCAACAATTGATTCAATTGCGAAAAGAAAACCCTATCTTTGATGAGGGTGATTTCCAACTCATCTTTGAAGATCATCCCAAAGTCTTTGCCTATAAACGCACCTATCAAGGACAATCTCTTTATGTCATCGGATCTTTTTCTGATCAACCATTAACCATTGATCTTTCACAGTATGTATTAACTGAAATGTTACTAACCAATGATGACACTGTAAAACTAGCACCCCAGATAATCATCCCTCCGTATTTTTCAGCAATCATCATCTAAAGGAGCACAACATGCCAACGATTAAAGATGTCGCGAAATTAGCAGGTGTATCGATCTCTACAGCATCGTATGCCCTAAATGATCAACCCAATGTTCATCCTGAGACGAAAGCAAGAATTTTAAATGCAGCGAAAGAACTGAGCTATCATCCCCACGGGATCGCTCGTAACTTAAAAAAACGTCAAACGAACAATGTGGGTGTGTTTATTTATGCATTTGCCGGTCCTGTTTTCTCAGAAACATTGGAAGGGATCCGTCAGACGCTTCAAGAACATGATTTTAATATCATCGTCAGTTCGGGGATATCTTCCATGAACTTACTACTAGAACGTCAAGTCGATGGGGCTATTGTCTTTGACAACCATATCTCAGATGATGTCTTAAAGCATTATGCAGCCCACGGTATGCCCCTGATCGTTTTAGACCGATTAATCAAAGAAGAGAACATCTACACCTCGTTAATCGATAATGAAACCTTGGTGTATCAACTGATTTCAGACATGATCAAGCAAGGCTACCGGCATTTCGGCTATTTGGCTGGTCCAGAAAATGCATTTAATAATCGAATGCGCTATTTAGGATTCGAAAAAGCGTTAAAACAAAACTCATTGACCCCTTTTGCCTATTATCAAGGTGACTTTACTATTCAGGGAGGTTATCAGATAGGAAAGGCATTAATCAAGAAAGAGAAGAAACCTGATTTTATCTTTTGTGCAAATGATGAATCAGCCATTGGGTTGATGCAGGCACTCAAAGAAGAAGGGATTAACATCCCTGAGGATATC
>CAYLLL010000219.1:0-2782 GCA_964384655.1 uncultured Mariniplasma sp.
TAGCAGTTTCTCCAACTTCAGAACATAAAGATTTAGCGAAGAAACTTGTCAACTTTATTTTAGATGCTGAAGAATCCAGCGCTTTATTTGAAGAACTCAAGTTTAATCCTCTGGCTACAGTCCATACATTCGAAGCCTTCCCATGGATCAACGAAGCGATGAGCTACGTGGAAGATGGTAAAGCATACTTAGAAAAAGCACTTCCTAATGGCGTCACTGACGAAACTGCAGTTATGTTACAAGAATATTATATTGGTAATAAAACCAAAGCAGAAGTGATTGCAGCCATCGATGAAGCATGGGCGACAGCCATCGGTAATTAAAGAGTTTTCGTGGGAATGAATCATGAAAAGAAAGTTACCTCCTAATGTGTATTTGATTGTATTCATACTCCCCGCGTTCATTCTGTATACGACCTTTGTTTTGGTTCCAGCAGTGGGTGGGATGTATTACTCACTGACCAATTGGAACGGTTTGAACCCTACATTTGACTATGTAGGGTTTTCAAACTACAAAGAGCTTCTTTCAGATGAGTATTTTATGGATTCGCTGAAATTTACAGCGAGATATGTGCTTTATATGGTCATCTTGCAGAATGGACTTGCGTTGGGATTGGCCCTTTTGATTGAATCACTCAAGAAGGGTAAAGTGATCTTTAGAACCTTATATTTCTTTCCCAACATGATCTCGATGATCATTGGAGGATTTATTTGGGTATTTATTTTTACAAGACTCATCCCTTATGTGTCAGAGAGTTTATCGTTAACCTTTTTACAGCACTCATGGATTGGTGATCCTAAATACTCGTTTTATAGCATTCTTATTCTATCCCTTTGGGGTGGGGTTGGGTATTTAATGGTAATCTATATTGCAGCTTTACAAAATGTACCTACTGCATTAAAAGAAGCGGCTACGATTGATGGGGCAAATAAATTTCAGGTATTCATCCATATCGTTAGACCGATGATTTCACATGCGATCACTATTGGTGTCTTCATTTCACTATCCTCATCATTTAAAGTCTTTGATCAGGTCTATGCACTTACCGGGGGTGGACCAGGAAGGGCTACGCAGGTTGTGTCACTCAATATTTTTAATGAAGCCTTCCATTTTCAAAATCGCTACGGTTATGCGAGTGCAAAAGCCATCATTTTATTCTTATTGATCGCGATCATTACCCTCATTCAACTCAGCTTTATGAAGAGAAAAGAGGTGGAAGTATGATCAGGAAAAGTATGAAACATGGACTTTCCACGTTTAAAATGATTCTTATGAGTTTGATCGGACTTTTTATGATCTTTCCGATTCTCATTGCAATATTAAATGCGTTTAAAACCGATGGTGAAATATTTAGAAACATCATTGCGTTACCCGAAAGTTGGTCATTTGAAAACTTCACGAAAGCCTATGAGCGAACGAACTACCTGCAAAGTTTATGGAACACGATCAAACTCGTTTTCATGAGTATCACAGGACTCGTATTTGTTTCTTCGCTTGCAGGATATAAGTTATCGAGAACCAAAACGAAACTCAGTAAAATCATTTTCTCTATTTTCTTAATTTCCATGATGATTCCGTTTCACTCCATTATGATCTCTCTTTTAAAAGTTGCTAGAGATCTAGGTGTTCAACGATCCTTATGGGGATTATCACCGATCTATATCGGATTGGGATCTCCCATGGCGGTATTCTTATATCATGGTTTTACCAAAAGCATTCCTTTAGAGATTGAAGAAGCTGCCCTCATTGATGGGTGTAATCAGTTTCAAATGTTTATAAGAATTGTCTTACCTCTTTTAGCACCTATTACCTCAACTATTGTCATTTTGAATACCTTATGGATATGGAATGATTATTTGTTACCACTCCTTATGCTAACGGATATGAATACCCATACGATATTACTCACGGTAGGAAGTTTCTTTGGCACCTACACCAATGAATGGGGAAAGATTTTAGCGACACTGATACTGGCGATGTTACCCATTATCGTGTTATACTTAGTATTGCAGAAGTTCATCATCAAAGGGATTTCTGAAGGAGCGATTAAATAATGAAAACCTATGTCCACCAGAAAGAGCAATTGATCTATGGCATCAATAGAGAACCGCTTCGTTTAGAAGGGGTAGGACTTAACGGCTGGTTACTTCCTGAAGGATATATGTTCAAGAGTATTGAGACAATCAATCGTCCAAGACACTTTTATCAGTGGACAGAAGAGTTACTTGGAAAAGAGAAATCCGATCTTTTCTGGAAGAGATTTCGCGAGACATTCATTACTGAAGCAGATATCAAAAAAATAAAAGAACAGGGATTTAACTCGGTCAGAGTTCCTTTTGATTATGCAGTGCTCTTTGAACCAAGTGAGACAAAAACTACATTAAAACCTAAAGAAGATGGGTTATTCTTTTTAGATTCTGTCATCCGTTGGTGCCATGATCAAGAGATTTATGTCATCTTGGATTTACATGGAGCACCTGGCGGACAAACAGGAGCTAACATCGACAATTCCGCAAATGATCACCCCGATCTATTCACTAAAGATCTATATAAAGAACAAACGGTTTATGTTTGGACTTACCTTGCCAATCGCTATAAAGATGAAGAATATATCGCCGCTTATGATCTGTTGAATGAACCTCTACCCAAGTGGTTCAATCAATACAACAATCAATTGATTCCGCTTTATCAAGCGATTATCAAGGGTATTCGTTCTGTGGATCCCCATCATATGATTACCTTAGAAGGTACGCATTGGGCAACCGAAGTTGACATTTTTAAA
>CAYLLL010000220.1:0-2764 GCA_964384655.1 uncultured Mariniplasma sp.
TAGCTACGATAGAAAGTTAATTCATCGTGTTTAATGATAGGAAGTTGATCAGGACGTTCAAACAATAGTTTATCGTAATTGAGCAATTGAATGATCATCATCCCATCTTTTGCGAGTGCGGAAGCGACTCTTTCAAAGAAAAGATTGAGCTGCTCGAAATTGAGATGAGGAATGGTGTTCCCTAA
The DNA here is from genome assembly GCA_964384655.1 of uncultured Mariniplasma sp. Taxonomy (GTDB): domain Bacteria; phylum Bacillota_I; class Bacilli_A; order Acholeplasmatales; family Acholeplasmataceae; genus Peloplasma. Next base: position 186 of record CAYLLL010000220.1, read on the forward strand.
ACAGGTTATCAAAAATATGTCTTTTTGATCTTTCATGTACTCAACCATATCTGCTTGAATAAACGATAATGTGGGATAGTTTGATTGGGCAATTTCGATCATTTTTAAATCGAGATCAACCCCGATTGCCTTCATCTTATGTTGATCCATGACTTGAACAAGATGACCCGTTGCACATCCCAAATCTAAGGCTTTTCTATTTTCAGACATCCATGTTCCTAATTGGGAAAATAATGTGTGATTGATCGGGAAAATTTTATCATAATACGTTGCAAAATGCTGATACATTAAATCGCTCCAATCATTCGAAAGATCACGATTACAGAAAACATGGTGATAATTGAAAATACGGAAGACCAAACCACAATCTGTCCTGCAAGTTGCTCATCGCCACCCATTTCGTGAACCATGATGGCTGAAGAGACTGCAGCTGGTGTTGCAAATAAAGCTATCAGTGCAACATAGGCTTGATCCATCCCTGGAATTCGGGGTTCGAGAAAATAAGCGATCGATAATGCGATGGCTGGTACAAATAAAATTCGCCATGAAACGCCTAATGCAATCTTTTTCATGAGTGGCTTAATCACGGAAAGTTCAAACTGCCCCCCAAGTGCAATCAACGCCATAGGGGATGCTGTTTGGCTAATCATTTTTAATGCATCGTAAATAAATGGGGTGTCGCGACGCATCGAAATGAATATATTTCCTTCATCATTGGTCAAAAGACCTCTTAAGAAGAGCACGAATAAACCAGAAAGTACACCGATGATGAGAGGATTCGTGAGAATGTTTTGAACAACCTTCTTTACGCTGATCCGTTCACCTAATTCATCGGTTTGATACATGGTTAATGAAACAACAGATAAGACATTGGCTAGAGGGATCGTAAATGCCGAAATCAGTGCAACAATAGCCATCGCTTCTGTCCCCCCCAGTGTCTGAGCTAAAGGGATACCTATAAGCGCAAAATTGGAGCGAACAATCACTTGTAAGATGACTCCCTTTTGGTTTGGATCCTTAACCAAAATAGGAATTAAAAGATAACCAATGCCATATAGTGCAAGCATCATCGTCACCGCAAAGATAATGACGCCAAACTTGATATCACTAAATTTTTCAATGCTGTAAATATTTAAAAAGAGTAAGACTGGTAAACCTACTCTAAACACATACTTATTAAGTAAATTAACAAAATGTAAATCCATAAATCCAATGCGTCTTAGGACATATCCTAACGTGATGATGACCACAATCGGTAAAATAGCATTGGCAGCAAATAAAAATGTATCGAGCATACTTTTCGTCTCTTTCTATCTTATGTCATGATTATTGTAACATAAAAATAGTGGTTTTATGAGTAAAAAAACAGGCTAACTTGCCTGTTTGTTCGAATCATCTTTATCTTTAATGAGATCATTTAAGTTTCTTTCATCTTTTTTATTGCGATGATGTGCATAGATTAATACAAGTGTGTATAAAACAGCATAAATTAATCCTAAAGTATAGATGAGTGCAGGTCTCCTTAAGACATACCCATCAAACATACGATTGATTGAAAAAGGCACAGGAAGTAAGATCAAATATCCTAAGATGACGTTAATGATACCATTCCCCCATGTCTTTTTGAAAACAATGATGGATGCAGCGATCAACAATGCATTGATGATCACACCAAAGAATATCTCACGAATGGGTAGATTTACATCAAAACGACGAATCACATATAATGCCATCATAAAGGCTACGATATTTGTGATGGTGTATACATAAGCAAAAAGTTTAGCATAACGTTTCATGATTGACCTCCTAAGCGCGATTTGAGGGCTTGTACATAAGCACGTGAAATCTCTATACGATCGAGATTCGATAATGTCGCTTCAAGTTTCCCGTTGAATGTGGACCGAAATGATTTGATTTTATCGACATTCACCACAACCTGTTTGTTGACTCTTAAAAAGGCTTTGTGCATATCTTCAATCTCATAGAGTCGGTATCTACAATCAAAAATGTCATTTTTTGTGTAGAGCAAACATTGATCTTCTATGCTTTCGATATAATAGACATCTTGAGGAGAAAACAAGAAGTTTTTCCCTTCTTTTTTCCCGATGAAGTCCACATTGATTTGCTCAAGTGCATGAAGAACTTTGGGAAGTTCTGCATCATCATCTTTTGCTTCAATGGTCACTTTGACTTCTTCGATGTTTTCGTTTTTAATCATCACCAGTTTCATAGACCCACCATACTTTCATGTTTTATCTTAACACAAAGAGATGATCTTTGATAAAGACAAATAGGGTAAGTTGCGAAAAATATCCCTTGAATTACAAAAAAGATGCTATAAACCATTGTTATAGGCATCTTTGTTAGCGTTCATTGATAATTATTTTTTTGTATAATCCTGTTTGCGAATTGATCCATCAACTTTGTGAATCACGACAGAGGATCCTGCAGATTCAGCCAGTTGTTCTGCGTATTCAATCGCTTCTTTCTGGGTATCAAAGAACTTAATCGTTTTTGTTGAGCCTTCTTTACGAACACGCCACTTTTTGAAATTTTCGCTATTTTCATCTTTATTTTGT
>CAYLLL010000221.1:0-2760 GCA_964384655.1 uncultured Mariniplasma sp.
TATGTGGATTCAGTAGCTTCTGCAGTCGCTCAATTTTTGGTTGATCCAACACGCATTGTATTAGTCGCTGAACCCTCACTCAGTTTGGTAAAAGCTCAAGTACCTGAACTCATATCGATCGATCTGAATCAAATCTATCAAGAACAACATGATGGGTTAAGTTTTCCACAAGCGTCACTTTTTATTAAAAAAGATGTATCGGAAAGTCTTAAAGAACGTTTGATTGAAGATATGGAATCCAGTCTTCTATTTCTTGAGCATGAAGGGACTCTTGCAGCACAAAAAGGTGTTGAATGGGGGATTCTTAATTCTCAAGAAGTGTTAGAACAGGCGATCCCAGGAACCCATATCACATTCATTTTATCGACTGAAGCGAAATCAATGATTGAGGCATATTTTTCCATTATCTTGACCATGAATCCAGCCTTAATCGGTGGATCCATCCCCAATAATGATTTTTATATGGAGTAAACGATGAAAAAATGGTGGACAGCGTCATCACTCATTTCCATCATATTTATTTGGTTTATCATCAGTTTAGTGATCAACCATCCACTCATCTTACCTTCACCTCTCAAGGTCGGTGAAGCATTTTTAGGAATGCTTGTCGAGTTCAATACATGGGTAATCTTAGGAAGTACCCTTTTACGATTGATGGTTGCGATTATTATTTCGGGATGTTTAGGGATTATCTTGGGATCAGTGGCGGGATTATCTCCAAAATTTTCATGGATACTCAGACCCTATGTCTCCATTTTTCGAACCATTCCAGTGATCAGCATCATCGTCATTTTACTCATTCTCATTGGGTATCGATCGACCCCTTATCTGATTACGTTCTTCATGGTTTTTCCCATCGTATATCAAGCATCATACGAAGGAATCACACATATTGATCATGCCTATTTGGACATTTATCGCTTAGAGACTGCTGATCTCCATCTCGCATTTAAGCATCTTTATTATCCACTCATGCGTCCCTATATCATTCTTGGATTTCTTCAATCCGTAGGATTGGGATTAAAAGTCCTTGTCATGGCTGAATATTTATCACAGACACAACATTCAGTGGGGAATGAACTCTATCTTGCGAAGACGTATTTGGATTATTCAACTGTATTTGCATGGACGATTATGTTGATTATTATTGCCCTTATCTTAGAGCATTTCATCTATCGATATAAAGCTTCTATCGAGGATTGATTCGATATAAAGAACCTAAAATCGATCTAAAAAACAACGATTTGACACAAAAAAACATATTTCAAAGTTACTTCAAATATTTATTACTATATGTGTTGACATCAATAGATGAATCATATATAATACAAGTGTTTCACCCACCTTTAGTGAGGTGAGACCCGTGAATTGGTCCTAATGTCTACATCCCCCCCAGGCATTAGGACTCTTTTTTTATCTTTATCAAGTGTGGTATAATAAAAGAAAAAACGAGGTCAAGAACATGGCAGTCATGGATGTCACATTGTATTCAGATGCTTTAGGATTTAACACGCATGTCCGTATTATCTTTCCCCAAGATATTAAAAAGGATGAAAAATTCCGTGTCTTATATTTATTGCACGGGTATATGGGCGATTACACAGATTGGTCTCGATTCACTTCGATTGAACGGTACAATTGGGAACATCGTTTCGTGATTGTGATGCCCAGCATCAATAATAGTTACTATACGGATGCTCAATGTGGACTTTTCTTTTTCCGTTATGTTGCAGAAGAACTCCCTGCATTCGTTCAATCCTTTCTCCCCGTTTCTACAAAAAGAGAAGACACATTTGTTGCTGGTTTATCCATGGGAGGATACGGCGCATTTAAAATTGCACTTTCCTATCCTGATCGATATCAGAAAGCCGCTTCATTATCAGGTGCATTAGATATCGATGACATCCAAACGTATGCCAAAGGTACACCACGTGAGCCATGGTTTAAGGCTGTTTTTGGTGATGATTCAGCACGAGATACGAAAAATGATTTAGAACACCTCGTTAAGCTTGCAATCAAAGAAAAGAAAACTCTTCCAGATTTATTTATCGCATGTGGTACTGAAGATTTCTTATATCAAATCAATCTTGATTTTAAAGCTTTTCTTGATAAACAAGAGGTTAGTTACACCTACCATGAGTCCAAAGGTGAACATACATGGGCTTTTTGGGATGAATACATTCAAAAAGTGTTGAACTGGATATAAAAAAAACCAGGTTTCCCTGGTCAATAGCTCGCTTGAGCTATTTTTTTTGTGCCCATTGAATGAACATGGGGAATACTTTTCTCCATGCCAATTCATTATGAACATCATCAGTTTCAATATAATAAATGTCTTGAATACCTTTTTCTTTAAGCAAATCTCTTAATCGACGACTGTTATCTAAATAGAGTTGATTAAATGTGGGTTCATCAGGATTCGACGTTTCATGAGATCCAACGGAGATGAAAAAGCGTTGTTGAGGGTCTGCAATCTGTGAGTTCATATAATCAAGGAATGCAGGTTCATTAAACCAAGAAGCTAAGGAAAAAATACCTGCAATAGAGAAAATGTAGGGATACTTGGCAGCAATGTATGCAGAGATATAGCCACCCATTGAACTTCCTGCAATCATGCGATCTTCAACTTTTTTGGATGTTGGATAATGATGATCGATGTAAGGCACGACTTGTTCACTCACCCAAGTGGCGTATAAATCGCCTAAACCGCCCATATCAATAGCGGTAATCTTTTTCACTTCAGGTACACTTTTCCAAGGT
>CAYLLL010000222.1:0-2758 GCA_964384655.1 uncultured Mariniplasma sp.
AAAGATCACCCATGAATGAATCAAATAAACCATCCATAAAATATCATATATGATGGTAAATTTAACATAAAAATAATTTCACGGTGCAACATATCGTAAAATAATGTAATTTGAGCAAAGTTGTTTGAATTAAGTTTTAATCATTAGTAAAATGATATTATACATGAAGTAGGGGGAATTTCATGAAACGGATTATGTTTTTAAGTGTTTTTATTGAATTGATGATGATCCTTATTCTTCTCGGATTTATTGTCCTTTATGGATTCTTAATCCGGCAGTATGATGATCACTTCATCGCGATTATTATTGTCTTTATCATTTTGACATCAGGATTGTTTTATGCCAATGATGTTTTGCAACATCACATGAGTGATCTTGCCATTGGGAAACGCATACTTCTAAAAGAAGTGCTAGTAAAACAAACGTACCCTGTATCCTTTCCTATCAGTGAGATCAAAAGGAAGGCATTCCATCAAGTTTATATGTTTGAAGGAAGAGCCATTCCCGTCGAATTTATTGAACGGGTTGAAGGTAGACATGCGTTTACGTATCCAACCCTTGATCATCCAATGACCAATGGAACGTTCTATGAGGTGCTCGATCATTATCGCTATCATTATTTTTTAGTTAGAGATATCAAGCACAAGCAATACATTATTCACCGTAAACAAATTGACAATTAAGGAGATACGACACCATGATCTATCAATATATCCATCTTCTGCGAAGACGAATGCTTATGTTTCATTTACTTGCGGGAATAGCGACCTTAGGGTTTTACTATGCAATCACAACATTTACTGACCTGTTCTTTTGGGGTCATGTCATTGTCTTAATGGTCTTTGTATTAATCCTCGTATCATTGCTTTTGAGTATGAAAAAGATTAAACGCTCCTTAAATGGGAAGATTATTAAAATGATTAGCAATCAAGAAGCGATTCCATATCCTCAAAAGTTTAAAGATGATATGGCACAAGTGGGTGGCTTTTTCAAAGGGTATCGCTTTAAGAAACACGTGATTCCTGATTACTTAGTGGAATTTCGTGAAGGGAGAACACTCTACCTCTATCCGCACGTCACTGAAGTGAATGAATCAGCGTATACCATCGTTCGTGTCCATCGATTTGAACTCGCTCTAGTTAAAGATCAACAGGATAAAAAACGAATTGTTCATTTAAAGAATGTTCAACTCGTTTCATAAGGCACTCTATGGAGTGCTTTTTTATTTGCTAAGAAAAAAAGACCATTCAAATGAATGATCTTTTCTTAATTAACGGTTGTAGAATTCAACGATAAGCTGTTCGTTAATTTCTTGGAGAATCTCGTTGCGTTCTGGATAACGAACGAAAGTTCCTGTCATGGTGTCTTTGTCAAAGTTGACGAAATCAACGGATGCATATTGACCTTCAAGAGCGTCTACGATTACCTTAAGTCCGCGAGAAGTTTCTTTGAGAGAAATCTTTTGTCCTGGGACTAAACGGTAGGATTGAATATCAACTTTCTTACCATCGACCAAGAAATGACCGTGGTTAACAAGTTGACGCGCTTGTGCACGAGTTTTAGCGAGACCTAAGCGATAGACGACATTGTCTAATCTTGATTCAAGCAATTTTAAGAAGTTTTCACCATGCTTACCTTCTCTAACATTCGCTTCTTCGAATGTCTTTCTGAATTGCTTTTCAGATACGCCATACGTAAATCTCACTTTTTGTTTCTCATGAAGCTGCATACCATAGTCGGATTGTTTTGCACGACGTTGACCATGCTGACCGGGTGCGAAAGGACGCTTTTTAAGTTCCTTACCTGTTTCGGAAAGTGAATAACCAAGACGACGTGAAATCTTCCATGTGGATCCTGTGAAACGTGACATAATTTTTACCTCCTTTATAGTTTGGGTAGGCAAAAACTTACAATAGATTGCTTTCGTAAGTATCCCGATGTTCTGTTCGCCATTAAGCAGTAAATGGTTACTAAGGGCTCCAATTGGTAGGGATCGCATGACGATGAATCGCTTGCCTGCTTTTTACCGACGCTTTTCATTTTACCCTATAGGGTAGCTTTTGTCAATTGTTTAATCAGTAAATCGACGAAATGTTCTAAAAAGGTGACAATCTCAACGTCAAACCGGTTGACGATAGGACTATCAACGTCTAAGACACCATAGAGTTGGTCTCTTAGATAGATGGGAACCACGCATTCGGATTGACTATTTTCATCACATGCAATGTGATTTTCATGCTGATGGACATCTTTAATGGTCATCGTCTTCTTTAATACCGCTGCTTCACCGCATACCCCTTTACCCAGTGGAATGACGGAACACGCGACTTTTCCTTGAAAAGGACCCACGGTGAGATGGGTTCCATCATAAAGATAAAAACCTACCCAATTGATATGATCGAAGGATTGTTTAATCAATGCGGATGCATTGGAGAGTATCGCAATCTCATTGGGTTGTTCTTCTATAAGTGCTTTCATTGTTTCTAAGATATCTTGATATTTCATGTTATCACCACCCTCATCATTATAGCATATCTATGTTAAAATAGACGTGGTGATGACATGACAAAACGTATTTTAATTCGCTTTGGGGACATGATGCTCAAGCAACAAAACATCGGTTTCTTTATTAAAAAAGTAAGAGAACATATAACGAAAAGTTTAAGTCTTTTTGAGGTTAATTATACATGGCGTCATGATCGTATTTTTATTGATTACCAGGATAAAGAAGAACAAGAAATCATCGCTCGACTTATAA
>CAYLLL010000223.1:0-2739 GCA_964384655.1 uncultured Mariniplasma sp.
TCCAGTCATCAAAAGTAATACTGGCCAGTTAGGTAAGATATCTGCTAGATAATCAAGAAGCGAGGTTTGTCCGACTGGTAAATTGAGTTCTGGATTGCTAGAGAATAGTTTAGCGACCAATGTACCAATAAAACTATAGAGAAGAATAAGTACCCCTTGAATCGCAACAAAGAAAATGGCTGAGGTAATCTTTGATAGGAAATGGGTGTTTGCTGGAACGCTTGCGATAATCGTTTCGATGGCTTTTGTTGACTTTTCTTCAATGATATCTACCCCGACAAACTGGGTTGCCATGGTCACTAAAATAAAGAGAGGTAAGATCAGCAATGTTGAAATCGATCCAATAATCGCCCCTTGTTCAGGATCTTCATAATCAGGAGCAAGTATCGTATCAAAAACTGGTCTTTGATAGGTTCCTCCAAGTTGATAATTAATAATTAACAACTCGATTTGATTCATGAATCCCCCATTCCATTCGGGGTATTTACTGTAAATGTCAATCGTGGGATGATCGATATCCTCCGTGAATACAAAGACAATATCCACTTCTGGGTCTTGCCAAAAAGTTTCATCATCAAAACTAGCTGGATTGATTTCAGTGACATAGTAAAGTGTTGCAGGAAGACCCGCATTAAAAATTAGCTGCAAATCATCCGATAACTCAACTTTGGACGTTTCATTGACGAGTTGAATTTGAATATCCGTAATCTCTTCATCATTACCAAATAAAGCGATGATTGAGGGTATGTTAATAATACCAATCAAAAGAATAGCGATAATTAAATTTGCAATCAAAAACGATCTTCTTCCCACCCGTTTAAGCAAGCCATATTTTACAAGAAATTTAAACTTTTTCATGATTTTGACCTACTTTCGCGATGAATATTTCTGATAGTGAAGCGCGTTCAACATCGTATTTAATGATATTCTTACACGTTTTCACATAGTCAAAGACAAGTGATGAAACATCTTCACTTTCAATCTTTACGATGGTTTGATCAGCATTTTCAATGACTTGATAGACACCTGGGATATCTCGTAATGCTTGACCATTCACATCGCCAATAATTTTGATACTCATTTTCTTGAAATCTTTTTTAACTTGGTCAATTCGGCCTTCAATGATTACTTTTCCTTTTTCTAGCACGATCAGTTCTTCACAGAATGACTCGACATGATCGAGCTGATGCGATGAAAAAACAACCATCGCACCTTGCTTTTGGAAATCTCTGATCACATTGACGAAAAGTTCTGTATTGATGGGATCTAGTCCACTAAAGGGTTCATCTAAAACAAGGAGTTTAGGATTATTGATAATTGCAGAGATAAACTGAATTTTCTGTTGATTTCCTTTGGAAAGTTCCTTAATCTTCTTATTTTTGTATTCCGGAATTCCAAAACGTTCCAACCAATAGTCTAGACGTTCTAAAATGACTTTAGGCTGCATATCTTTGAGTTGTCCAAAATAGAGCATCAATTCTCTTACCGTGATTTTCGTGAGAAGAGATCGTTCTTCAATCATGTATCCAATCTCATTGACGTTGTGATAACCAACGTGTTCACCGTGGTAGAGGACTTCGCCTTCAGTTGGCTCTAATAAGCCCATAATCATACGAAATGTGGTTGTTTTCCCTGCTCCATTGGTCCCGAGTAATCCAAAAATATCCCCAGGTTTAATCGTGAAGCTCAACCGATCTACAGCGACTAAATCGCCATAGAGCATGCGTGCATTTTTAACTTCTAACATAAGTGTTCCTTTCTTAAGATGACGATAAGTTCTTCATCCAACATGATAAAAATAATGATGTTGTTTCATCTATTGAATAGGTGAGTTCCCCCTGTTGATGATACCAACATCATTATTATATCATATTATTTTTAATTATTTTTTATTTTCTTGACGAATTTTTAGTAAAAATTCAGAAAATGGTACGGTAATTTGTTCTTGTGAACCGTAGGGACGATACGTGACTTGAGATAATTCTTTTTCCTTATCCCCAATCACCAATGAATATGGAATCTTCACAGTCTGGGCTTCTCTAATCTTATACCCTAATTTTTCTTCTCTCAAATCGCTTTCCACACGGAATCCTTCAGCCTTCAACGTCTCGTGGATCTTGATTACGTAATCGCTATGATGTTGAACATTGACGGGTAACACCTTGACTTGAACTGGAGCGAGCCAAAAGGGGAATGCACCCTTGTATTCTTCAATCAAATACGCAACAAAACGTTCCATCGTTGAGACAATACCACGGTGAATGACGACAGGACGATAGATATTTCGACCATCTTCTCCTACGTAGGTTAAGTCAAAACGTTGAGGTAAGAGGAAATCGATCTGAATGGTGGATAATGTTTCGGCATTTCCTAAAGCCGTTTTGACTTGCACATCAAGCTTAGGTCCATAGAATGCAGCTTCACCGATGGCTTCGTAATAACTAGCCCCGATCTCATCCATCGCTTCTTTTAACATGGCTTCTGCCTTAATCCACATCTCATCATCAGGGAAGTACTTATGGGTATCTTCTGGGTCACGATAACTCAATCTAAATTGGTAGTCAGTGATATTAAAGTCTTTATAGACGGCTAACATCAGTTCTACAGTACGCTTAAATTCATCTTTAATCTGATCGGGACGCACGAAAATATGGGCATCGTTTAAGGTCATTTCTCTTACGCGTTGAAGACCTGAAAGTGCACCACTCTTTTCATAGCGATGCATCATGCCGAGTTCAG
>CAYLLL010000224.1:0-2736 GCA_964384655.1 uncultured Mariniplasma sp.
ATATGGTGGATATCGACTATAATCAAGCCAAACTCTATGTGGGCAACTATGATTTTTGGATGGAGTCCTCACAACTTATTCAAAGATTGATGGCGGATAAGAACAAGAAAAAAGAAGAGAGAATTCAAGAACTTAAATCGTTCATTGCACGCTTCAGTGCAAATCTATCCAAATCATCTCAAGCAACCTCACGAAAAAAAGCATTAGAGAAAATCCAATTAGATGAGATTATTCCATCGACACGTAAATACCCATTCATCGGATTTGAGATTGAAAAGATGTTGGGTAAAGATGTCTTAGAAGTTGAAGGATTAAGCAGTTCACTCGATGGAATTAAACTTTTCGAGAATGTATCCTTTACGATGAGTCGTGGAGATAAAGTGGCATTATTAGGGGATAACGACCTTGCAAAAACTGCACTACTTAAAATACTTGCTGGTGAATTAGAACCTGAAACTGGGACGATCAAGTGGGGACAAACCGTTTCTAAATCGTATTTCCCGAGTGATAACGATGAATACTTTATGGGTAAATCCATGAACTTGATTGAATGGTTGAGACAGTACTCCAAAGAACCCGCTGAGTCTTATATTCGTGGATTCTTAGGAAGAATGCTCTTTAGCGGGGATCAGTCTTTAAAAGAAGTTAAGTATTTATCGGGTGGCGAAAAAATGCGTTGTATGTATTCAAAGCTCATGCTTTCACAAGCAAATACACTCCTTATTGATTCACCGACCATTCATCTGGATTTAGAAGCTATTCAAGCTGTCAATCGAGGATTTGAAGAATATAAGGGGTCCATTATCGTTTCATCACATGACCACCAATTACTCCAAACGGTATGTAATAAAGTGATTGAGATTGCTGATCTAGGTGCATATACCTATGAAGGTACACTCGATGAATACATCGATAATCACGACATCAAACAAAGAACGCGTTTACTTTATAAAGAACAAAGTTAAATCTATCTGGAGACTTAATCGACCGATTAAGTCTTTTTCTTATGCTATAATGAACATGAAAAGCAAGGTCGATCGGAGGAATACCTTATGTATCTTGTAGATCTCATTTTTATCATCATATCATTAGTTGTCATGATCATTTTCTTTTTAAGAGATCGAATTCCTAGGAATTATCTACTCATCACGATGATTATCCATCTCGTTCTTATTTTCCTTCATATCATCATTGGTCCAATCAAGTGGCAAATGTATCCTCTTTATGCGTTTGGCATCTTGTGGATTCTTTTTATGGATATTCGAATTTCAAATAAGATAATTAATATTGTGTCAGCAAGTCTTATTGTCATCATCTTGATCGTATCATCCATCTTACTTTATGTATTTCCTCTAGAGGATATTCCCGATCCTTCAGGAAGTTATCCAATCGGTGTAAGAGATTTTATGATTGAGGATCATGATCGCTTAGAACTTTATACATCAGATCCAACAGATACCAGAGAATTCGCGTTTCGAATGTGGTATCCAGCACAATCCATCGATGAACATGAAATCGCTATGTGGATGGGGAACCTTGCGCTATCAAGAAGTCTTGCACGTAGCATTGGAATGCCAAGTTTTGTGCTCGATCAAACAAGTTCTATCGTATCCAATTCGTATATCGATGCCCCTATTAGCCAACAAGAAGATACATATCCACTCATCATCATTTCTCATGGTTGGGGAGGATTCATGAGCCTTCATACCGATTTAGCAGAAGAGCTTGCGAGTCGAGGATATGTGGTTGTTTCAATTGATCATACCTATGGATCTGTAGCGACAAAGTTAACCAATGGTATCGTATTTCAGAACGAAGATGCGCTACCTGATCGAAGCGAAGAGAACTTCTTAAATGCAGCCAATCAATTGGTGTATACATATGCGGGAGATGTCACTAAAACACTAGATTATTTGGAAGAAGAAAACGAAATGACATCGGATACGTTTTTTAAAGGTAAACTTGATTTAGAACATATTGGACTCATCGGTCACTCCACTGGAGGTGGAGCAGATGTTGCCGTAGCGATCAATGATCTCCGTATTAAAGCCCTTCTTGGTCTAGATGCATGGGTGGAACCTATTGAAATGGTAGAGATTGAAAAAGGCTTAACCATGCCATCCATCTTTCTTCGTAGTGAGACATGGGAAGAGGGATATAATAATGAGCACCTGTATGAACTCATACGTCATAGCCCAGAAGTCAATCTATATCAGATCAATGGAACCACACACTCTGATTTCTCTATGGCGTATATGTTTTCACCTCTCACAGGAATGATTGGATACACAGGATCACTGGATAAGATCTACCTTTTGAATATGCAAAAAGCGATGATGAACACATTCTTTGATGAGCATTTAAAGGGCATGATCGATCAAGAATTTAACGCATCTCTATACGAAGAATTGACCGAAATTAATGTAACGTAATTAAGCACATGACTCCTCCACGTTGGAGGAGTTTTTCATTCTATTTAAGTAATGAATTTTATTTGTCATATAATAAAAGAGGACAAATTCAGTCAAGTAAATGAATTTAGGAATCCTTATAATGGAATCGTGGTGAGATGATGAATGAATCGGTAAAAGAAATTGCGAGACTTCAACGCTATATCGAAAAACATATCCAAGAAGAAATTACCTTATTGATGCTAGCTCATGAGAGTAACTATTCACCTTGGTATGTCGATAAACAATTCAAAAAACATTTGAATAAATCCCCAATGCAATACAT
>CAYLLL010000225.1:0-2725 GCA_964384655.1 uncultured Mariniplasma sp.
TTTGTGAGAAAACTATTACTTATTTTAAGCATATTCTCACTCGTGCTCATGAGTTGTACTGAGCCTGCCGAACCTACACCTGAAGTAGTAACCTATACGGTGACTTTTAACAGTGATGGTGGCAGTAGTGTGGCAAGTCAGACCGTCAATGAAAACGAAACGGTCACTGAACCTGCAGATCCAACCAAAGAGGGATTTTTATTCCAATATTGGTATCTATCAGATCCAGCAACAGCCTATGTATTTTCAACCCCTGTCACCGCTGATTTGACACTCAATGCGTCATGGGTCGAAGAAAATACTGAGCTTACAGATCAAGAAAAGATTGCTGAAGATATCGAAGCAATGGAAGCAGCTATTTTAACCGATAGTCCCTATCAGATTAACGTCCCTATTCGTGGATTGGTCCACCGGAGTACCATTCGTTGGACGAGTCAATCTGACTATATTTCCAATGCAGGGATTGTATTGGGTCTCCCTAAAGGATCAACCGCATCTGAAGGAAATATTGTGGGTGAATTCACACTGAATGGTGTCAAAGTTTCCCATACCTTCACCATTCCCTTAAACCCATTTGAAGAAACCGTACTCGCGACAACACGAAATGTGCTATTTGAAAATTTAACCGAAGAGTATGAAGTGGCAAATGGATCAGTCAATCTCTATTTTGAAGAAAACGGTTATGTTCCCTATATTAAACTCCTTGATTTCTTTGGTCTTCTTGAAGGCTTTATTGATCCAGAAGTTGAATTCACCATTGTTGAAGGTGAAGGAACCTTAGAAATTTCATATCAATACTATGATGAAGATTTTGATGAACTTTATGATCTTATCTTAACGATTGATGCAAATGAAAACACCATCACCACCAATGATCCAGGATTCTATTGGGCCTATGTCTATTCGACAGAAACCAATTATGGTAGACATATTACCTACGTCTCTGATCATCCTGAAAATTACTATGAAGAAGGCGAAAATATTGTCTTTGATTTAGACGATTACGCGATGGATATCGTGGTCTATGATGGAGGAATCGTTCTACCTTATTATATAGTGAACCAATTATTTGCTGGATCCAGCTACTATAACGTCTACTATAATAACGATAAACTCTATGGCATCTACTCGCTTCCAGATGAAGGAACGACTGAATACAATACGATTCGTCGTAGTACGATGAACAATACTGATATGCCAGCAGACTTAGTCGTTCACAACTTCAACATGCTCGCATTCAACATGAATTATTTCTATGGACTCAAAGACATTATGGAAGTTGAAAATTATTATGATGTTCTCTTACCATTAAAAAATAAACTCTTAACCGATGAAGCTGAAGATTTTGAATTTGGATTACGTGATTTCTTATTAAAGACCATTGATGAACCCCATACAAGTTATGGCTATCCCTCATATTTCAATAAGACCACATTCAAATCTTCTGACTTAGCATTAAACAGCTTAGCTACCTATGGAACACGATTCCAATCCTGGTATTATCAAGGATTTGTCGATGTGGATGATGCCATTGAGGCTAAATGGGGAACGAACCCCGCTGGAGGTTGGGCTGCAGGTGCTCCCGCTCGTCCTGACTACTGGTTCTTGGATCCTGTCACTGCCGTTCTAATACTTGATGATTTCTATACAGCAGATATCGAAGAAAGCTCAGTTTATGATGCATTACTCGCGAACAATGCCCTTAAGGCTGCAGATATCAATCTTGTACTACCAGCGATCAACGGTGGTACGAAGTATTTCTATTACAATTCAAGCACCCAAGACAACGATATGCTTGAACTTTTGGTTAAAGGTCTATCCGCTGATGACCTTACAACAGTCCATAACGCACTTGTTGCTTTAGGTTACACATTTGTGAATGAAGAAACCACAAATCAGGATAAGAAGAATGGTTATTATACACTCACAATTCCTGCAGTTGGGGATACACCAGCCATCACATACATGGTTCAAATCGCATTTGATGAAGAATTTAATCTCTTCTATCTTGGCGTCATCGATAAAGCACCCGCAGCATTTATCGATGCATGGCCATTCACAGTCGATGTGAACAATACGGTTCAATCAGATAGTGCAGTCTTTATGGAAATGGTCTTTGATCAAATCTTAGCAGAAGCCCCTGGTTTAGAAAACGTGATCCTAGACTTATCATGGAATACCGGTGGTAATGTCGGTGCACTGTATCGTATTGTTGGGTTTATTACGGATCAACCCTTTGCAGTAAGTGACATCAATCGTGGCACTGGAAGCAAATCCACCTACCATGTTCAAATCGATGGTGTACCCAATTACTCCTATCTCAATTGGGGATTACTCATCACACCACTCACCTTTAGTGCAGCGAACGAAATGGCGACCATTTTCATGCAAAACGACTTAGGAACCATCATTGGTGTCCAATCAGGTGGTGGTGCATGTTCGATCACACCGATCTTATTACCTAACGGAACAGCGTTTACGATGAGTTCAAATAATATCAATGCATTCAGCACGGGTACAGGCACAACAGAAGATCCTTATGTTTATCAACATAATGAATTTGGTATTCCACCGGATGTTGTCATCTCCGTGGATGATATCTACGATGTCGACACCTTATTACAAATATTTGAATAAAATGAAAATTTTCATGGAAAGTCTCAGAAAATCAAATCATTCATAGAAATTTCGTAAATAAGAGACCTCGAAAACGCTTTTATTTTCA
>CAYLLL010000226.1:0-2707 GCA_964384655.1 uncultured Mariniplasma sp.
CAAGTTTACAGTGGAAATGATCGCCATTATGGGTGGTGACAAAGATCAAACCATTCTAGAAGTTTTAGCTACTGATCAACCGATGCCGTTTGCACCTGTTCCAATCACTGTCGCTCAATTCTTAGGACTTGATCCGATGAATTCTCTCTATTGGGGTCGTCTATTTACCATAAACGGCATATTAGATATGGATGACACGACGCATGAAGTTTGGTTAATCGACGGTGAACTTCGTGTTCAACTCATGATTACTAGCCAAGAATTCTACATGAATTTAAGAGACCTTGAAGGATTTAATGTCGGGGTTACAGGTATTGCCTTACCAAACTTTGATGGCGATATGCCAGTCATGATGTTTATTGTGATGGGTAATCCAGAAGATATTGAACTCAATTATACCGATCAAGAATTTGTTGATATGATTGCTCTTATGCTTCAAGAATATCTTGAATCGATGATGTTCATTCCTGGTCAAATCGCTGATCTACCTACTGAACATCCGTTCTTTGACTTAATGGTAAGCTATGAAGTTGCGTTAGATGATGCTGCACTTTTGGATGGCACAACATGGATCATCAGTGATACGATTACAGAAGAAACATGGATAACGGTCAATGCGACCTTAGTTTACGGTGATGCTTCTGCCCTGATGGACATTGAACTTCATGTCGTACCGATTGATGTCTTAACGATTGCTGAATTTAAAGCAGTCATGGATGAAGAATTCTATTATATTGCTGCAGTTGTAATCTTTAAAGATCCAGGTAATAGTATGATGATCGTTGCAGATGAAACAGACTTCCTCTTTGTTCAATGGTCTCATGATGAACTTATGGTAGGCGATTTGGTATTGCTTTATGGTCAACTTGCCACCTATGAAAACATGACATTTATTCAAAATAATCCAGATGACTTGTTCCAAGAAATGCTCGGAAGAGGAGTCCCCGTTCCATTAGTCCCTGAACTATACAGAATCCAAGATGTCTTAAATATGGATCCTTATAATCCAGAAGGATACTTTATCTATAGTCAAATCATTGGCCGTTTAGAAAAGAGTCCTGATGAAATGAATTTCTACTTAAGTGATCAAGACGGTATGTTACCTGTCTTTGTTCCTGATGGTATTGATCCATCTGCATTAATGGATTCTATCGGTCTTGATGTTCGCTTAACTGGTTTCTTAATGGTCGCTGGCGATGGTCATATGATGTATGTCCTTGTCTACTTAGGTAATCCTGATGATATCCAACCCGCCTTTACCGATCAAGAATTAGTTGAGTATTTAGCTAATATGTTTGAAACAGGTGGAACTGAAAAACCATTCCGTCCAGGTGCAACTTTAATGATGCCTGAAACGTACGAACCTTATGGTGTTCAGATCACATATGAAACCTATGGTGACAATGCATCACTCTTTGATTTAACCACAGGTATCATCTCTGATACGATTACCGTTGAAACTTGGATTAGTGTTCGGTTAACGTTCACCTATAATGAAGCTGTAGCCATTGCAGAATTTGATCTACACGTGGTTCCTATTGAAACGTTGACGATTGCTGAATTTAAGTTAGGTACTGAAGGTGAAACGTATTTCGTTCGTGGCGTTGTCGTGTTACCACAATTTGAAGATGGACCGATGATTTTAGCCGATGAAACAGGTATTCTCTTTGTGGTTGCATCCCTACCTCTTAGACCAGGTATGGAAGTGATTATTGAAGGTGTATTAAGTACATATGAAGGCATTCCACTCATTTGGGATAATACAGGTGTCATCTCTTATGAAATTGTTTCAGAAAATGTTCCTTATCCTATTGAGCCCGAAGTTTTAACGATTGCTCAATTTAATGCGATCGATATGACAGATGTAGCCAACTGGGGTCGTTATGTTGAAGTCATTGGATATATTGGAGAAATGGGTGATTCATTCTATCCATTACTTCAAGAATATATTGATGGTGGAGACTTTATCCCTATCGTTCCTATGTTCTTATTCCAACACGATGAACCTAAGATTATGATGGAACCCATCTTTGATCCGATGCAAGATTTCATGAATATGCAAGGATTTAGATTTGTTATGACTGGATTCTTATTCCCGAACATGGGAGAAGAAGATCCATATGCACCTGATCGTATGTTATTGATTCCTACGAAGGAAGACATTGTACTTGATTATTACACCGATCAGGAAAAGATGGATGCCTTGATTCTTGCGGGTCAACATTTCTTAGAAGATCGTCCATATCGTCCTTTCGATTATCTTGAACTTCCTGATTATTTACCTTTACTCGATGCCAATATTATTTGGGAATTTGTAGGAACTAATGGTTATGCCATCGATCTCGATACCATGCATATTCAAGATGTCATGGAAGTAGAAACATTACTCTTTAAAGCCACTACAACCATTGGTGATCTCACCCAAGAATATACCTTTGAGATTACGGTTTATCCATACATGTTCATTATGATTGAAGATTTTTATGGACTTCAAGAAGGTTAATTTGGTAAGCTTCATGTCATCGTAGCTGAAGTATTAAATGGTTGGGAATATATCTTACAAGAACCCATGAGCTTACTCTATTTACATGCTTATGGTTTTGAAGGATTGAATGAAGGCGATGAAATCATCATCTTTGGTCAAAAAGAGTTGTATGAAGGTTATGTCTCCATGCATGGATATTCTGAGTATGCCTACTACACTTTA
>CAYLLL010000227.1:0-2674 GCA_964384655.1 uncultured Mariniplasma sp.
CTTGGAAATAACGTGTTTCCACCCGCCATAAAATCATCCATTACCGGAATATATCCTTTGACTTTCTGTTGCCGACTTTGAGCGAAAACACTATAGATATGATGATTAACTTTATGTCCTCTTTCATCAAATGATAGGGTGGGTTGATTTAGAATACCATGGTCAACCACTTCAGTTTGATTTAAAAGAGAGGTCACGTGTCTGTGATCTCTAATATTGTCTGCACTTCGGCTATAAAGAGGAATCGCCGTCGTCATCGTTAATCGAATAGTTTTATTTGTCGTGTTTGTATACGTGATTTTATGTAATTCAATCGTCTCTGATAATGGGATAAATGAGGTGATCTCCATCGTGTGAGTTTCACCTTTACGAATGATTTTATGGGATAAAAAATCAGCTTCAACAGTGACCTGATCATTTTGTTGGTGTTGTGTTTGACCATTGGCATAATACAGCATTCCATCAACATCAAAGATGATATTACGTGACATGGATAAATGATAGAGATCAAGTGCTGTCGTGGGTTCTGTTGCATAATGATGATGGGATAATTTTACATCCCCACCCCAGAAGGGTGAAATGGTCGATCTTAGTCCCAAAAAATTAAACAAAGGGAAATATTCACCAGTATTGGACTGATAATGCTTGATTAGTTTTGTCATCATATGATCTACCTCGAACGATAGGAAATCGGTTTCCTGTTTTTATTATAAATCATTTTTTACAAAAGTAAAGGGCTTTCATAAAAAAAGCGAAATCGATTTCGAAAAACGTGCAGCAATCATTGATTTCATGCAAAATAAAAATGTGAACAGCTCTTCTGCTCACACTTCAATCAATCATTAACACTTAATTTCGGATTAAAGGATTCCTTTATGATCATACAAAATATCTGCAGTTTCCAAAAGAGTGATGCCTGATGAATCCACAATAAGAGCACCGTCATCAGGAATCGTGAAAATAGGGTGACGATAAGCACGAAAGACCTTTCTTAATGCAGCTTTTTGTTTTTTCCGACGACGATAATGGACCTCAATGGAAAATCCTTTGAGTAAATCTAGTCCATCTTCATAACGGAACGCATGATAATCTTTATCTTTTGATATATGGTATTTTTGAAACTGAATCATCGCGCCTGCGGATGAACCAATATAAATTTTTTGATGGTTTTCAATCGCTTCTTTTATGTCTTTTTCTAAGATACGTGCCATCATCTGATCCGGTGATCCGCCAGGAAAGTAAAGGATATCTGCCTGATTGATTTTCTTTTTTGCTTCGTGTTCATTATCTAGGTAATAGTCGATCCAAAGAATGTTTTTCTCATCGATGCCATAGGGTGCAAAACTTGAGACTATCTTCATATAATACTCACTTCCAGGTGCATAAAATTCATGATAACTTTCGATACTTAAAAAGTCTTTATCAAAAAACGAATATAGAAGAACCGCCACTTTGTCAGTACTCTTGATGACATCCTTTAAGGCATCCACCATGGGTTCGGACCCTAAAATTCCACGACTCATTAACACATTAATCATGCCTTTATCTCCTTTTCGACAAAAAATAGGGAGTTTTTCCTATTGAATTTTCTTAATTTCACGTAAAGCCCGTTCAAACACTTCATCCTCAGTGATTCCGTTGGTATCGATAATCACGTAGGGGATGTTGTAGACAGCACATTGTGCAGCAACCTTCTTGGTATAATCTGCGAGTAAATTTTTAAAATATGTTTTATTTTTGTCAAAGTTTTCGATTTCTTGTTCGCGTCCACGCGCCATGATTCGCGATTCGAAATTTTCCCAATCCACATCGAGAATAAGATAGAGATCAGGTTGTTTTACCTGGTTCATATACGCATGAAAAACACCATTATACATGTTCATGATCGTTGGCATACTCTTCAAATTATGTTGAGCGAAAAGCCAGTGTTCAACCAAATCACGATCGACGATAAATGATCCTTCATACTTGACTTGATTCAACCAATGATTATGGATGAAATAGATTTGTAGTAACATCTCTACATTACTTTTTTGCTCATAAAGCCATTTTAATAATGTATTGAATACTTCATCATCTCTTTCGAATTCTTCCATGACCGGTAAATCTAACGCTTGTCCTAAACGCTGAACCAGTGTTGATTTTCCTGATGCGATCATGCCACCTACAGATATTTTCATCATGTTCTCCTTTTAACGATCGGTCGTTAGATAATCTAACCCCATTTTCTCGAATTTGAGCATTTTCTTCATTTCATTCACGGTATAAACCGCGAGTTTAAATCCTTCATTTTTTAGTTCAGAAACTTTTTTATTATCCAATTCTTCATGGTATAAGGATAAGTCTATCTTATTTACTTTTGCATCATAAATCACATCTTCGGTCAGCTTTCCTAGTAATAATTGAAGCTCAACTTCACCATTTAAGGCTCTTAAAAACTTCAAATAATTCAAATTAAATGAGATGAAGATGGCTTTTAATCCTGGATGATCTTCGACAATATTCATAAGTTGTGTCAAAGATTCCATCGATTGAACCCCTTTGATTTCGATGACTGCAACCTTATCATAAAAAACACAAAGTTCGATAAACTCTTCAAACATAGGGATTTTTAAATTTTTATATTGTTTTATATTTTTTCCGGATTGTATGGTATAACTTTGAACTTCTTCCA
>CAYLLL010000228.1:0-2665 GCA_964384655.1 uncultured Mariniplasma sp.
TCGGGTAACTTAATCGATAGATTGATGTGTATAGCATTCTTATCAACCTCACTTAAGGATGGATTGAAATAGATAATAAAATCAAAGAAACTCTCTAACATTGCCATCGTTACATCTAATTCCTTTTGGACCCAAAGAGAATCCTTGTGTAAACTTATGAGCGCTCTTCTTTGTTTTAATTCTTCCAACCAATGTTTTAACTGATGATAGATATCGATGTCATTGAAAGGATGATGTTCCATCACTTTCTTCATTGAAGTCTGAATATCATTTTTATCGATCAATCGATGAAGGATCATCAGTTCCATCAGTGCTGTGCGATTACTCAAATAGGCAGGTTGATAACGTTCATATGTTCCCAAATCAAGGATGAGTTTTCCAAGAAATTCATGAGTATCTGAAAACCAATGATTGATGATTTGCTTGATCTTATGTCGATTTTGAGGATGGCTTCGCCATGACTCTAGTCCAGCGAAAACAAGCGCTGGATAACTGATGATGGCTTGTTGCCAATGACCATTATCTCCCCAATCAGTCAACAATATACCCATTCCATGAAAGGTTTTTGTCCAACGGCAGGCTTCCTCAATATTCTTCAACATATCGTCCGTACGACCGCTCACACTGTTCCAAGAGGAGGTTCCTGGAGCAGCCATGAATCGAACATTTTTCTCTGAAAGTCTTTTTAATGTTTGATCAAAGGGATAATCATAATCATACCCCCAATCGACAAAAATAAGATCTTTGGGTAATTGATCAAGTGTTTCGGGATAATGATTGAGGACATCGCCCCATACAAGGGGTGTTTTCCCATGTGAGGTAACAAGGGAGTAAAGTTTGAGTAGGTAATCCAAGTAGACTTGACCTACACCTAATTTATCAGCCTTTTCTTTGCTTTTCCCATGTCCAAGTTCATAAGGCTCATCTAAGTTCATATGAAAATAGGATGAAGTGGAGAAGTTAATGCTATCTTCATAAAGTGTTTTAACAAATTCATAACTCTCCTCAGATAACGGATTGAGTGTGGATGCTTTTCGATAAGCACCCCACATGTACATCCCTTCAGGAAGCTCTGCAAGATGAGGAAAATGCGTGAGCCACTCAGTCATATGACCTAGACCATTATGACATGGGACAAGATCAATCATGTTCTTTTTTGCATAGTGTTGTAATTCACTAAATTCTTCAGGGGTCGAAGGTGTTTGATGATCCTGATAGATATGTTTTAGAGAAGGATAGAAAAAACTCATCCCTTCAACATAAAGTTCTAAATGATTATATTTGAGTTGAGCCATCGCATCAATCCATCGTTTAATCGTCTGAGTCGAAGGAATTTTATTTCGTGATATATCAAGCATAAATCCTCGGATAGATAACTCAGGTTCATCATCGATAACCATACAAGGAATTTCTCCTTGATGATCTTGCTGATTCAATATTTGTTCTAAGGTGATACATGCATAAAACAAACCTTTTTCAGTTGAGTAGTGAATCTCAATCACATCAGTGTTTATGATCAATTGATAAGCTTCTTCTCCTAAAACTTGATCCATATTACATTGAATCTTAGGTTGATTAGAATAATCTATATCAGCCTTTAAAAATGAAAAGCGTTCCAATAGATCCCTGGATACCATCGATGCATCGACGAGGTACTGTTTATGGCAAATATGATGTTTTTTATGATCAATACTGATTTTCTTGACGGCAGGAAAAATGTTCATGTTGGGTTTATCTCCTATATATGATAATTGCATGATGTTTTATCAATATTCACGTGCTCTATATCTATAATCTTATCACGAATGCATAGTAAGCCATCTATTTTATGTTATACTGTCATTTGGAAGAATGTGGAGGATATTATGGAATTTACAAAATTAATCTATCATGAAGATTTTACTCAAAATAAAGATATCAATCGTGATGTTTGGACGCTTGAAGTCGGTGAAAAATGGGCGAACAACGAATCCCAATGTTACGTCGATGATGGACAGCACGCGTTTGTTAACGATGGAAGATTAACCATTAAGGCAACGATTCACGAAGGTGAACCGTGCAAATATCGATCAGCTCGTCTAAACAGTCGATCAAAGTTCGAATATCAATATGGTAAACTTATCATACGTGCGAAGATGCCTAAAGGGAGAGGTGCATGGCCGGCTTTATGGTTGATGGGTGCTCAAAAGGGTCATGTCAGATGGCCACAATGTGGTGAAATCGATCTGGTTGAATTCGCTGGTAATCGACCTGGCATCATCACATGTGCCATCCATACACAAACCTATAATCATCGCAAAGGCAACGATAAAGGTACCAAAATCGCAATGAAAGATGCTTCTGAGACGTTTCATGATTATATATTGGTTTGGACAGAGGACTATCTTTCGTTTCAAATCGATGAGAAAGAATTTTTTAGAGTTAACAAAGCACCTGGAGATACACCAGACGAATGGCCATTTGATCAACCCTTTTATATGATCATGAATCTTGCCGTTGGTGGATGGTATGGGGGTAAAATCGTCGATCAAGACCTTCCCTTTGAGATGCAAATCGAGTCCATTAAACTTTATCAATGACAAAAAGGAGTTTATCGCGAATAAACTCCTTTTTCTTTTATTTCAAATATTCAATTAAAAATGCTTTGGCATCCTCATATCCCCAT
>CAYLLL010000229.1:0-2662 GCA_964384655.1 uncultured Mariniplasma sp.
TGATGAAAGAGATTTCGAGTTTGCACAAACCCATGGTTTAGATATCGTTGAAGTTATTCAAGGGGTTTCTGAAACAGCGTATACCGGAGATGGTATCCATTATAATTCAGGGATCATCGATGGACTTTATAACGAAGATGCCAAAATTAAAATCATTGATTTTCTAGAAAAAACTAAACAAGGGTATGGACATAGTACCTATAAGATTCGTGACTGGGTCTTTTCAAGACAGCGTTATTGGGGAGAACCTTTCCCAGTCATCTATGATGAGGAAGATAACATTCATATCCTAGATGACAACGATCTCCCACTTGAATTACCCATTCTAAAGAACATCCGTCCTTCAGGAACAGGGGAATCCCCCTTAGCCAATGCGACAGAATGGCTCCATGTCAATTATAAGGGCATCAAAGGTCGTCGCGATACGAATACGATGCCACAACTTGCAGGATCTTCTTGGTATTTCATGGGATACATTTTAAAACATCATTTAGGCATGATTCCTCTGGATACGGAAGAAGCGAAAAAGCAACTTGACAAGTGGCTTCCCGTTGATCTTTATATCGGAGGAACAGAACATGCAGTCGGTCATCTATTGTACTCTCGTTTTTGGACAAAGTTCCTTTATGACATCGGAATTCTATCCGTGAATGAACCTTTCAAACGCCTTTTTAATCAAGGGATGATTTTAGGGGCAGACCATTCTAAAATGAGTAAATCTAAGGGGAATGTCGTCAATCCAGATGAGATCATCGAATCCCATGGTGCAGATGCATTGCGCCTTTATGAAATGTTTATGGGACCTCTTGATGCTGAAAAGCCATGGTCAACGGAATCTTTAAATGGAGCAAAGAAATTTTTAGACCGTGTATGGCGTCTCTTTGAGTTTCCTATTGAAAAAGATGAAGTCCATGAACTAAGACAACCTCTTCATCAAACGATCAAAAAAGTGACGGAAGATTACGAAAAACTCGCGTTTAACACCGCGATTAGTCAGATGATGATCTTTACCAACGAAGTCTATAAACAATGTAGAATTGGCAAAGAACAAGCAAGAGTATTCTTAAAACTTCTCAATCCCGTATGTCCTCATATCACTGAAGAGATCAATAAAGAGATGTTACACATGAATGAGGAACTTATCTATTCGGATTGGCCGAATTTTAATGAAGCTTATCTTCAAGTTGATGAAGTCGAAATGGTCGTCCAGGTCAATGGAAAATTACGTGGAAGATTTACAGTTCAAGTCGACCTGACCAAAGAAGAAGTTGAAAAGTTGGCTTTAGAAAATCCTAATGTTCTCAAGCATCTTGATGGATTAACGGTTAGAAAAGTCATTATTGTTCCCAACAAACTGATCAATATTGTCGCAAATTGAGAATGCCCACCCGGGCATTTTCTTATTTAGTAGTAAAATAGATATAAAGACCAATAAAACATGGCACTTGGTTGTATATAGTGTGTAAGGGGAAATTATGGAAAAGGTCAAGGACATCATTCGTGAGCTTCGTGTTCACAATTACAATCGATTTGATGTATTCTACAGCTTAACCAGCAGACAAGTCTTTTTTGCTATCTACGCGGTGGTCAAAGATCAAAGTGCGGCTGAAGACCTTTTGCAAGATACGTACATGCGTTTCTTAGAAAAGATTGATCACTACAATGACCGATATAATCCAAGTGCGTATCTGACAACCATTGGGAGAAATCTTGCTATTAACTATTACAATCAAAAAAAGAAGGAAATCGTCTCTGATGATTTGATCGAAATGATTCCCTCCCCTGAGGAAGACAACACGGATGATCCAGACATCCTAAAACTACTTGATTTATTATCAAAGGATGAACGAGAGATCGTCGTCATGCATGTCATCAATGACTTCAAGTTTCGTGAGATTGCTGAAATCATTGATAAACCTTTGGGAACCGTGTTGTGGATTTATAATAAAGCAATGAAATATTTGAAAGAGAAAGTGGGTGAAAATGATGACACGCAAAGCACTTAAAAAAGCAATTAAAGATAAAGCGATGGCTTTTGAAGTCAAAGATTTTTCACATGAAATCATCAAAAAAGCCCAGGAACTCCCTCAAACTTATGTGATTAAACAAGAAAAGCCATCCTTTAGACTTAAACCTCTCGTTTGGTTAAGTCTTTCTGTGATGACCTCTCTCTTTCTAATCGTCTTGGTTCTCACCGATTTAAGTGTCATTCCACCTGATCCAACCGTCTCCGAAACACTTGCTTTAGAAGATATTGAAGATGCTGTGGCATTATCGACGATTCAAGCAACTTCTTTGATTGATGTTCTCGATACAGAACTCACGCAATCATCATCCTATACGACACTATTTATGGGACCTAGAGATCGAAATGACAAGATTCAAGATGAGCTCATGGACCTTCAACGCTATCTTCAGACGATCGAAATGCTCTATGCATCCAACGAGAACTTTGAAACCACAGATGAAGCGATCACCAATGGTTATCAACGTCATATGCGTTTTAGAACCAGGGATTTCCTCGATGAAGAAAACGATTATGAATTAAGATATAATCAACAGATCAATCAAGAAACGAAACGCTTTACGATTCAAGGTGTCATTGAAGTCGGTAATAAATCTTATCCTATGACCGCTGAGGGTTTTGTAGGCGATAAACAAT
>CAYLLL010000230.1:0-2662 GCA_964384655.1 uncultured Mariniplasma sp.
CATCGATATTTTGTTTGTTTTCATCCGAAGATACAGCGACCGCACGCATTTTAACTTCAGCCCCTTGACCTACGAGATCAACGTGCATTTTGGCATCGATAATATTGGAGACAAAACCACCTAATAGATTGAGTTTCGCATCTCTTTCTGCGGTGAAATAATGCTCAACAAGTGCTTTTTCGCTCGCTAATTCACTGACCAAGAGATACTTGACGTGCGCATTTTGTTTTGCGGTTAGAGTAAATTTATATTGATTGGGTGTTTTTTCTTGAGAGGATAACTCTAGGATGATTTTAATCGATGTATTCTCTGAAACAACAATTTCAAAGGATTCATGATTGTCATCTTGAATGGTTATTTTTATCGGATCTTGGAATTGAATGTTTTTGGGAATGATGAGTGTCTGATTTTCAAACACAAAGTCTTTGGGGAGTTTGGTCTGAACCTCATGATGTTTTATGACAATTTCTCTCATGACTATTCGCCTTCAACAAAATCGATTCCGAGTTCATCCTTAATCCATTCATATCCTTGTTGATCAATCTTTCTGATCAATTCTTGTCCACCACTTAAAACAATTTTACCATCAATCATAATATGAACATTGGTAGGTTTAATGTAATCTAAGATGCGTTGGTAATGTGTGATGAGGATACAACCAAATTGATCATTGACCAAACCACTGACGTTTTCACCGACGATCTTTAATGCATCCACATCAAGACCTGAGTCGATTTCATCGAGAATGGCGAACTTAGGTTTAAGCACTTTGAGCTGAAGAATCTCATTACGTTTTCTTTCACCACCAGAGAAACCTTCATTTAAATAGCGATGTGCTAAGTCTGGACGCATCTTTAATTCTTCCACTGTTTTTTCATAACGAATGGCGAACTCGAATAATCCAACATCTTTTCCTGAGGTTGCTTTGAGGGCTTGACGCATAAAATCAGCATTGGTTACGCCTGGAACTTCTGCTGGATATTGCATGGCGAGAAACAATCCTGCTCTCGCACGTTCATCAACTTCCATTTCAAGTAAGTTTTCTCCATCAAGAAATGCTTCACCTTCGGTGACTTCATATTTTGGATGACCCATCAGTGCACTGGCTAGTGTCGACTTACCTGTACCATTTGGACCCATAATTGCGTGGACTTCACCGGAATTAACCTCGAGATTAACCCCTTTTAAAATCTCTTTACCTTCAATTCCTACATGAAGGTTATTTATTGTTAGTTTAGCCATATTGACCTCCTTGAATTTACCATACCTATTATATAACATCTCTCTTTATAATGCTATTTATATGATTATTTGGAAGGAAATAGACCTCGCTTTTATAGGGAAACGTTTTCAATGTAAAAGAATGTAAATTTTCATTGTCTTTCATAATTGATGTGCTAAAATGAAAGTGTATTGAGCTTGACCTTTTTCTTGCAAACTTAATACTCACGTATTTTTCTCCCAAAAAAAGCGTTTACCACGCGTGATGACATCGCCGGACTGCCATCCACCTTGATGTCATCCATTAGGTACAATGAACAAGCTTCTCGTTGAAGCTTTTTTATTACCCTGATGGTTAAGTGTGTGATTCTCTGGTTTTTCTCGTCATTTGGTTTACTTCAACCTCAAGTTGTGATATGCTATTAATTAATCAACACGTGAATTTACTTATGAAAGGAAGGTTTTTTTATGCTCAGTAGATCCAATCGCCCCATGATGGCTAAGATTGTTGCTCTCTCAGGTGTCGTCTTACTCTTAGACATCTTTACGATTATTTCAAATCTTTTCGTCTCTCCAGTCTTGGAGGGTTATGGACTCCCGGATATCCTTATTTACATTAAAACCGTGGTCTTTTTGGTTATTTTTATCATTTCAGTGGTTTGGTTGAAATATGATCACGCTAAATTATCGAAGAGTACGCTGAAATTACTTATGATTGTTGGTATCACCATGATTGCTTCTTATTTCTTAAGTTTATACCTATACAAATACATTTTAATCGTCGATACAGCATCGATCATTAGAAATAAAGTCTTAACTGGAAATCCTGCACTCATTCTTGATTTTTCCGGTCAAAACTATAAGACATTGGATTATATCGCAACCATCTTTGGTGGTTTTAATTCAGAAATCATTCTATTCTTCCAAGCTATATTCTTTCAAATGAGTGTTTATGCGATTGATAAGATGACCGTGGAAGAAGAAAAAGTCCATGTGTATGATGCGTTTTTATTCGATGTATGGATTTTCCCACTCTACAGTCTACTTGTTCTCGCATCGTTTCTATCCATCAATATCTTTGAATGGCGTTATGATTTCACACGATCTGCTGAGATGTTGGTTGCGATTGCAGGATTTACTGTCGTTCTTCCTGGATTAATCCCCGCATTTAATATTTATAATCGTCGTAATAATGAATGCACCCGCTCCTTCTTTATTGACACCTACCGTCTTCTACTCATTACATCCATCTTAGGTTTCGTCATCTTCGTTGGGCTCTTTATTACGAATGTATACCTCTCGTCCCTAGGGATTGGTTCTTATCGACTCATCACCTCAGTAATTGCCATTTTCCTCTCAGCCATCATCTTCTATCGTGTGAGACGCATCTTATCATTAGAAAACAAATAGTTTGAATAAAAAAAGAAAAGCCTGAATTGAA
>CAYLLL010000231.1:0-2657 GCA_964384655.1 uncultured Mariniplasma sp.
AAATTATCCCACGGTATAAGGCGTGACCTACAATTATTGGTATGCCATCTACGTGGATGATGTGATGTCTAATGTAGGTATTGATGACATCGAACTTGTCGATGGCATCAAGTTATCCTTCAAAGAATCTACCATGTTAGATGAGACTGATCAGTGGGTTGATGATGTG
Organism: uncultured Mariniplasma sp.; assembly: GCA_964384655.1. Classification (GTDB taxonomy): domain Bacteria; phylum Bacillota_I; class Bacilli_A; order Acholeplasmatales; family Acholeplasmataceae; genus Peloplasma. The sequence continues at coordinate 170 of CAYLLL010000231.1, forward strand.
ATCTATGCGTTTATTGATGAGTATATCGATCTTTATATTACCGCTGATGCAGCAAGTTATCACGTCATGGCAGCGATCAAACAACTCTTTGATCGCGGATATGTGGTTCCTGAATTGAGTACAGAGAGTTATGCATATCCATCACTTTCCGAAGATACGATTGCCAATCTATTTAAGTCAAGTGTTACAGCGTATGCGTTTGATTTACCCACGACGAGTTTATCAGGTGCGTTAACCACAATGACATCAACGAATCATTATGATAGCGTATCTTTACTCAATGCTTATCATGTGTTAGGAACTACACCTAACCCTTCGATCATCGATGATCTTATTCAATCGACACCCACCTATATGGATGCGGATTATGCAGGGATGGTGCTCAACGCATTATCCCCTTATCAAGAGGATTCTGAGGTTGAATTATTTATGAATGACATGCTTGATTACATTCAAGACCATCTGACCTTAAACGGTGTGGAATCATGGGGAAACCCCAATGCATCATCGACCGCAGCTGTGGTTTTAGGACTGGTTGCAACTGGAATCAATCCAAGAAGTTCTGAATATACGAGTGAAGGTAACGATTTAATTGAAGCACTTAAGTTATATGAAGTCGATGCAGCATATAAATACTTACTTTCAGATGAACAAGCCGATTTAGCCTTTTCAACACCGCAAGTATTTGCTGCATTAGTTGCATATAAACTTTATCGTGATGTCTGGGGAAATCCCGCAACAAACCTATTTATTCCCTATCAATAAAAAGAAATGAGTGATGGTGTGAAACACCTTTGGATGAAAATTATAATCACCGTGGGAGTCATAGGAATTGCACTGATCGTTGGACGATTATTGTGGATTGACAATCGCGCAAATGATGAGGGAAACATTCATATCGAACTCATCGATGATGAAGGGACAATCGTTTTTTCCGAAACATTGAACTATCAAGAAGGCGAAACTTTTTTTGATATACTCAACCGTCATTTCAATCTAACATGTGCAAATGGATCCTATGCAGCTGATCCGAATTGTTCATATACATTTTCGAGTTTTGCATATCAAGGAAAAGTGATCTTGGGGATTGCAGGAAACGATTTTAACCTGATGTCAGACTGGTCCCATACGTTTTTAGCATTTTATGTGAAACATGAAGATCAATTTGTTTTATCGACGTTAGGGCCCAGTCAAATCCCTTTCGACGATGGGGATGAATTCCGTATCATTTTAGAATCAGTTTGGGAGTGAGTGAGGTTGAGTAAGAGTCATAAGGCCATGAAAGAGATTGCACTTATCGCACTATTTGCTGCGATTCTTTTCGTGCAACAACTCGCCCTATCGATGATTCCCAATTTCTCATTTACGACACTGCTTCTCATTATCTATACTAAACTATTAGGATTTCGTAAGACATCGTTAATCGTGACAGTCCATGTGTTGGTCTATAATATCTTATCGCCATTTGGACCCGTGATCCCTCTTCATATCCCTTCGATGTTTATCGGATGGATGCTTGTCCCCATCTTGCTAACGACGGTATTTAAATCATGGAATCATGTTCATCAACTCGCAATCTTCGGATTCTTCTTTGGATTTCTGTATGGATGGATGTATATTCCAGTCTCCGTCTTTGTTTTAGGGACGCCGATTCTTACCTATTTTTTCATGGATCTTCCCTTTGAATTCGTCATGGCCGTCACTAATTTTTTAGGCATTCTTTGGTTATATGAACCCATCATGAAAATTCTTCAAGGACAATTACGAAAATTCAGACAAGCTACGCAATAGACTTCAAACAAAAAGCACGACCTCGATCGTGCTTTTTTTGACATTAACTAAACAAACCAAATCACTTTCTTGTTGACGAGAAGTGAAATGATATCCAAGATCCACAACACTGCCCATCCTGCAACGATCCAAATGATACCAAAGATAATGAGAAGAACATCATTTTTCTCTAATCCTTTGAATAAGCGGTACAACCCCCACGCAATGCTATCGATCCCTGGTAGTGCAAGAATCAATTGGACAACCCATGGTAAATCATCAATAAATTTAAGATAAGCTTTCATTTCTAAACCATCCTTTCGTCATTATATTTTAAGTATACTCTCAAAATATGGATTAGTAAATCTCTCCGCGCTAAACGAATCTTTAACTTATAGTTAATCGGTCGAAAAGTCATTGACAGCGCTTTCATCTTTCGTATATAATGGGTATAGAAACACTACAGAGGCGCGATCTATGGGGTAAGGTGATGTGAAGGAAAGGATATCCATGCATCATCCAAAGGCATATGTCGCCGAAAGCTTAATGATGGTCCAGTCATTAACCTTGATGATTGAGGGTACACCTCCTTCATTGCCATTTTTGATTTAAAATGGAGAGCTGTCCAAAGACAGGTCTCTTATTTTTTTCGCGGAGGAGCTTTATGATCAGAAAACTAAAGATTGGCGATTTTAGGGAATATCAACGAATCATTACC
>CAYLLL010000232.1:0-2654 GCA_964384655.1 uncultured Mariniplasma sp.
CCATAGTTTTACTCCTTCTCCTCACACTTTTCCTTCTTCCTAATTTCAAGATAGTGAAAGAAAATGAGCAACTGCTCGTCGAAAGAATGGGTTCATTCTTGAAAGTGATCCAACATCCTGGCATATATTTTTTATTTCCATTATTCGATCGGGTCATTGAAAGACAGACCACACTCCCTCAAAAACGAACATTCAAAGGAGAATCGTTCACGTTAATCTATACGTATCAAATCACCGATCTTAAAATGTATGGCTACTATGCACTTGATCCTATCCGCGATTTAGAAACCTATCTAAATTCTTTATACACACATGATACACCTGACTTAAATCAATTAAAAGAGACGATAAAGGACCGAGGAATTGAACTTCTCGATATCCAGGAAGTGATAAATAATAATTTTTAATAATTTTTCTTGCATTGTCAATAATTTCGTGTATAATTATAGGTGTAAGGAGAGTGAATCGGATGGAAATTACTTGGTTCAACGAAAAGCCTAAAGATTGTATTGTCACGATTGCGTCTGGCAATATAACCTTAAACAAAGCAGCCACCAATTTCTTTGAGAGCACGTATAGCGTCTTGCTGGGGATGGAAAGAAATCAGCGGCTGATCGTCATTAAACCTTTATCAAAAGCTGAAGCGATTAAACATGATATACCCGAATCGAACAAATATAAAATCACGGTTCGATCATCCTATAGTCGCGTCACTAACAAAGCGTTTATTGATGAAATTTCGCAATTGATTGGCATTGATTTTAACCAGGAAACAAAGAAATATAAAGCTTCCTGGCAGAGCAAAGATCAACTATTGATGGTTGATTTAAAGGAGGAAATCTAATATGCTCGAATACATGGTATGGTTTTGGTTAGGTCTCTTTGTCATCGCATTTGTGTTAGAGATCTTTACAGCAGATATGATCAGCATCTGGTTTGCGATCGCTGCGATTCCTAGTTTCATCATCGCTTTAGCGGGTGGAAATATCATTTTCCAATCCGTATCGTTTGTGATCTTTACCTTAGTTCTACTTCTCCTCACACGTCCCGTGGTGAAGAAGTACCTGAAAACCAATGAGATAAAGACCAATGTCGATGCCATGGTGGGTATGACTGGTAAAGTCATTAAAGATATTACTCCCGATGACATCGGTCGTATTGTCATTCGCTCACTCGACTGGGCAGCAATTTCTAAAGAAACCATTGTTGTGGGTGAAATGGCGTGTGTTTTAGATGTTGAAGGTAACAAATTAATTGTAGAAAAAATTGAAAAATAAAAATATAAAGAAAGAGGTAAAAAACTATGTTTGGATTTGAATTCTTCCCCCCTGTATTTCTAAGTGTGGGTGCATTGACAGGAATCATCATTGCGATTGTTATTGCATTCATGATTTTAGCCTTAAGTTTCCGTTTGGTTACACAGACGAAATGTATGGTTGTTGAACGTCTTGGTGCCTATCATAAAACCCTCGGTGTAGGTGTTCACTTCATTATTCCTTTGATTGATCGTGTATCTCGTACCGTCAGTTTGAAAGAACAAGTCAAAGACTTTGAACCCCAAGCTGTGATCACACGTGATAACGTCACGATGCAAATTGATACCGTCGTATTCTTCACGATTACTGATCCTAAGTTATATACCTATGGGACAGAAAATCCTTTAATGGCGATTGAAAACATTTCAGCAACCACGCTTCGTAACATTATTGGTGAACTTGACCTTGATGAAACATTAACATCGAGAGACTTGATCAATACCCGTATGAGAACAACGCTCGATGAAGCGACAGACCCATGGGGAATTAAAGTCACTCGTGTTGAAGTGAAGAACATTATCCCACCTAAAGATATCCGTGATTCCATGGAAAAGCAAATGAGAGCTGAACGTGAAAAACGTCAAAACATCTTGATTGCTGAAGGTGAAAAGAGATCTGCTATTCTTACCGCTGAAGGGGAAGCTGAAGCATTACTTCTCAGAGCTGAAGCTAACAAGAAACAGCGTATTCTTGAAGCTGAAGGTCAAGCTAGCGCGATTTACAAGATTAAAGAAGCTGAAGCTTTAGGGATTAAACTCATTAAAGAAGCTGCAGCAGACCAAACTGTCTTAACGATTAAGTCCCTTGAAGCCTTAGCACAAGTAGCGAATGGTCAAGCGACAAAACTTGTGGTTCCTACCAATATTACCGATTTAGCATCTACGGTGATGATGGCAGCTGAATTTGCAAAGAAAGAACCTTCTGAAAAGAAATAACATATTTCATCAAGCAGAGAAAACGCGTACTGGGGGGTACGCGTTTTTTCCTTATATTTATTTAGTAAAGATGACGAGGGGAACTTCCATTTCTTCTTGTGTGAGTCCCGCATGATGCGCGACGAAAGCTTTTCCTTCACCGATTTTCATCATCATTTTTCCAGTAGCAATCGCGATGTAATCTCCTAAGAACTGATGGAGCATCTTATGTCTTTTCCCAGTCCCAAGCCATTGTTTCGCGAGGAGTTCTTCTTTGGATAAGAGAAGAAAATCTTCGCCATAGGTCTTCTCAAAGTGGGTTTTAAAATCAAGTTTGAATTTAGATTTGACATAAAAGTTGGTCGCTCTAGGTTCCATTGAAGGCAATCTCTTTAACATTGACATGAGTTTATCATCTTTAAAT
>CAYLLL010000233.1:0-2652 GCA_964384655.1 uncultured Mariniplasma sp.
GCAAAGCTTGGTAGTGACGATTATGTTCGGGATGATGCAGATCTTCTTCTGCTACGTTAGCCACGTAGATCATGGGTTTAAGTGTTAATAGATTGAAGTTTTTAATGGTTTTAAGTTCTTCTTCGGTAAAGTCGAGTGTGCGAGGAGATACGCCTTGATTGAGTGCATCCTTAATCTTAATCAAGACATCATACTCTTCCATCGCTTCTTTGACTTTCGCTTTCGCTTTTTTCTCAAGGCGTGAAATTCGCTTTTCTACTTGTTCGAGATCGGCAAGAGATAATTCAATATTGATGGTTTCAACATCACGAATAGGATCCACATCACCATCGACATGCGTGATATTGCCATCATCAAAACAACGCACCACTTGACAGATTGCATCCACTTCACGAATGTGTGATAAAAATTGATTCCCTAACCCTTCGCCCTTCGAAGCTCCTCGAACGAGTCCAGCAATATCAATAAATTCATACGCTGTAGGAATGACTTTTTTGGGTTTATATATTTTTTCTAAGACATCTAATCTTGGATCTTGAACATACACAATACCCACATTCGGATCAATCGTCGCAAACGGATAATTGGCTGCTAACGCTTCCGCTTTCGTGATGGCATTGAATAATGTCGATTTTCCAACATTAGGGAGTCCGACAATTCCTGCTTTTAACATGATTTTTCAATTCCTTCCAGTAAAAAAGGCTTGACGCCTTTTAAAATTTGCCTTTTTTAATCAACCATGAAGGGATGTTGCGTTTCTTTCCTTCCCCAGGTTGATGGGTGATCTCATCCTCTTCTTGTTCGATGTAGGATTGATCTTTAAGCCCTTGACGGGTAAGTTTGAGTTGTTCATCTGAATGCTTATTAAAAATCTCAGATGCTAAGTTTTCAATGGTTGAATCCTTCGCTTTAAGTTCATAACCTGTGGCAATAACGGTCACGATAAGTTCATCATCTAAATCCTGATTGACAGTGGTTCCATAGATGATGTTTAGGTCACGATCTGTCGCGTTTCTAATTTCAGATAATGCTTGTTCTGTTTCAAATAGGGTGATATTCGTTCCAGAGGTGATATTGACAATGGCATCGGTAGCTCCATCGATAGAGACTTCAAGAAGTTTAGAGTGAATCGCTTTTCTTGCTGCCTCAATGGCACGAGTTTCCCCTGAAGCAATCCCAATCCCCATAAGTGCGGTTCCCTTGTTTTCCATCACTGTTCTCACATCCGCAAAGTCCACGTTGATAAGCCCTGGAATCGCAATGATTTCAGCAATCCCTTGAACACCTTGTCTTAAGACGTTATCCGATTCCCTGAAAGCATCAAGGAGTTGTGTGGTTGGACCAGAGATAGCAAGTAGGCGTTCATTCGGAATCACGATAAGTGTATCGACATGCGGTTTGAGTTCTTCAAGACCATAAATGGCGGCTTGCATCCGAGCGGGACCTTCAAATGCGAAGGGTTTAGTCACAATCCCAATGGTTAAGCAACCCATTTCTTTCGCTTTTTTCGCGATGATGGGTGCTGCACCTGTTCCTGTTCCACCACCCATACCTGCGGTGATGAAGACCATGTCTGCATCTTTTAAAACTTCTTCAATTTCTTCAATCGACTCTTCAGCCGCTTTCTTTCCAACTTCTTTTTTTGCACCTGCACCGAGTCCACGTGTTAAATATTTACCCAATTGAACTCTTGTTTCTGCTTTGGAGACTTTGAGGACTTGAGCATCTGTATTCATCGCGACAAAAACGACGCCCTTGACGTCATTTTCTATCATACGGTTGATTGCGTTTCCTCCGCCACCACCGACACCGATGACTTTAATGATTGGTTTTTGGTTAAAATTATCTTGTTCGCCGAAGACCATAATATACCCTCCTCATAGCACAATACTATTTTACAATAGTTTTTAATATAATTAAAGCACAATCAACGTGATTTGAAATAATTCGTTTTCTTCTTCATCTCATCACGAAAATCAAGAAGACGATCTTCCTTGATCGCTTGTCTAATTTCTTGCATTAAATGCTTTAAATAAGCCAAATTTTGGTAAGTCACTAAACGCATCCCTAGAATCTCTTCCCCTTTGAACAGGTGTCTAATATATGATCTTGTATATTTAGAGATCGGTGTCTGAAGATGAGGATCAAGAGGACGATAATCTGTTTCATACGTCTGATTCTTGATGACAATTTTTCCTTCAGTTGTCAGTGCTGTCCCGTGTCGGGCAACACGTGTGGGTAACACACAGTCAAACATATCAATCCCATGAATCACATTTTCAACAAGATCATCTGGTGCACCAACACCCATGAGATAGCGGGGTTTATCAAAGGGTAATATGGGGTTGAGGAATTTTGTGATGTCATACATTTCATGCTTTGTTTCACCGACAGATAATCCTCCAATGGAATACCCAGGAAAATCCATTTTGATCAGTTCTTCTGCACAAAACTTACGTAAGTCCTTGTTTAATCCCCCTTGGACAATCCCAAATAACGCTTGGTCTGTAGAAAGAGCATCTTTTCCTCTTTTCGCCCATCGCAAGGTGCGATCAACCGACTGCTTCATGTATTGATCGGTTTCATAGGGAGGTGGACATTCATCAAAACTCATGATGATATCTGCACCTAATTTTTCTTGTATATGGATTG
>CAYLLL010000234.1:0-2646 GCA_964384655.1 uncultured Mariniplasma sp.
GCTCGTCCCCGTCGATTTCCACCGCGACAACCTCGCGCGGTTTTCGAACAACTGATTTTCTTTTCCCGTGCTTTTTTCACTCTGATGCGGACTTAACTGGTAACGTCAAGTGACAGTTTGCATCTGAAACCTTCTAGTGATGAGATTCCAATTGTTTTTGTATTTCATGATGCGATCTGGCGTCAATGAACAATGAAAGGAATAAGGATTTCTCGGTCGTTTACCTCCATGAGAATCAAGCCAATGTTTATATTCCTTGATAATAATCTTCCGAGCTTCTCCCCACTTTAAGACGAAGAACTGGTCCTTTCCATAAGAACGTGATGCGATTACAAAGACACAGATCAGTTCTGGAATATTCATAGGCTTTATTCTGCCAAGATTCTGAATATCACCATCCATACTTACATCAATGAAATTTTTGATTGAGAATTGCCATGTCCCCTTTCTAATCGTCTTGACTTGAATGGGGCAAGAATTTCCATGTGAATCTGTCGCAATCAAATCGTAGTCTGGTACATTACCAGAGAAAGTTGCTACCAGAAGATTTCGACGAGCGAGTTCACAAGCTACCAGATACTCACCAACTTGCTTAGTGATTTGAGTTGAACGTCCACTTGCCATGATTCACTACACCTTACATCTAAATCATATTGAACTTGCTGATCCCTTTTCATAATACCAATCTCGAAAGTACTTCATATACTCATCTCTTTTCTCTTCTTCATTCCAAGGTTCCTTGAATACTTTGTCATGCTCATAAAGAACCACGGAATCTTCACGGAAACGTTGAAAGTTCTTTTTGAAGTCAATTTTTGATCCTAGTATCGCGAAAAATAAAATTTCTGGTCGGTGATCTACGACCTTATCATAGTAAAATCCACTAATCTCTTCCAGTTTTTTCATATCGTGCTCTATCTCCTTCGGTGCCTTCGTCCAGTACTTGATCTCAACAACTATCTCAACGCTGATTTCAAGATGAGGTTTCTCTTTCGCGCGGACAAATACCATGTCTGGTTTTACTATTTTTTCCTTAGAAAGATGGATAGATGGCGATAGGAAAACTCTCCATCTTAGGTCATTTGCGATTGCATATCGCATGTAACTGTACACACATGCTCGTATGTCTTCCTCACTAGCAGCATGTTTTAAAGCATAATCGTACGTGGCAGTCTTATGGAAAGCCTCACGTAGAAAAGTGATCACTTCTCCTCTGTCTAAAGCCATTCTATGAAATCTCCTTTCATGTTATCTATTGTAATAATTCTACCGATTACTAACAATCCATCGACAGTCATCCCTCTCCCTCCACAATCTTGATCTCCTCTTCCGTTAAGCCGTACAGCTCATAGACGAGTTTGTCGATTTGATTGTCGGTCGCCTCGATCTGGCGTTGGAGGAGTGTTTTGTCGTGAGCGGTTTTTGCAGTGGCAAGTTTCTTGTGAAGCGAGAGCATCTGCTCGACGAGCTTAATGAGGGGATCGGGGGTCACGGATCGGGGGTCGGGGATCGGGAGTTCTCGAGTTTGGATGATGATGATTTTTGGAAAATCATCTCTACGAGCAACACTGTTAATATTGCAGAAATACCATGAGAGCAGTTTGCTGTTGAGAAAACTTAAGATCATTAAAAGATTTGTTCTAGTATTTTGATTGGATTTTGAAATCATACTCTGCACAGATTGATTCGTTAGAAAAGCTTCGTCTGTGAATATTGCCTGAAGTCGAAGTCTCCTACTTAAAACTTGACGTAGCAAGATGCGATCTTGAGAGAAATATTCGAATGGTTTTGATTTCCGAATTTCATCATCGTATGAGATGAACTTCTGCTCGCCAGGCTGAAGATTGTATCTCTGAAGTATCCCGGTGAATGCGACTTGAGGATTTACTAAACCTCTTATTGACACGGTAGGATTGAATGTTTCAATGCCGCGTTTGACATATACGTAATCATTCAATGAACAGGATTGATTTTGAATTTTGTGAATGACTTTCGTTTCGCTCGATGAGCTCGTTATCAGAAATTCGAGGTTTTTGCTCTTCTTCCATTCAAGATAACTTCCTTTTTTCACAAAGCTTGAAAATTCAGCGACTGTACCGATCTTATAACGAAGAGGAAAAACAATTAGATCGACATTATCCTTTATTCTCCTCGTGGTTTCTTCCATTTTTTTTGCGATAAGTATAACTGTGTCTATATAAGCTCCAATAAAGACATCAAACGGTAGCGATACAAAGCATTCTGGTTGATATTTTTTTAAAAACAATTCACGCAAGGGTTTTGAGGATGGTGTTGATACCCAGCCAGAAGGAATGATCAAGCCAAGAAATCCAAGTTCTTTCAGCAGAGATGAGGATTTTTCGACAAAGAGAATAAAACTGTCGAGCGAATTAGCAGGACTCTGATATGTCTGTCTGAGATAGGTTGCTTCTTTTGAATCTACTAATGCTCCATACGGTGGATTCCCAATCACCGCATCGAAACCACCTGCATCCATGATCGATTTGAACTCACTCTTCCAATCGAACGCATTGATCCGATAGCGCTCTTCATCGTCGAGCATGTCGATCTGCCCTTCATAAAAGTCCGGGCCGATCAGCGAGTTGCCGCACTTGATGTTGTTGCCCAAATCCGGCAGCGCGCGTT
>CAYLLL010000235.1:0-2634 GCA_964384655.1 uncultured Mariniplasma sp.
GAGCGTGTTAAAACAACAAGGGATGCAGCCTCACTAAAGATGCCAACACTCATGAATAGACCCAAGATGATAAAAAGTGTGAGTATAATGTGTTTAAGTTTATTCATTCAGCTTTCCTTCCTACAAATAATGCTTTTAGTTTTTCCATACCTTCTTTTGCTTTTTCTTTATCAATGAATGTCTTGTATGTGAAAAAGACATTGCCTTTGACGCTTTCATATTGATTGGCATAGATGATTTGATCGACGACTTCTTTTGGATTTAAATAGCGTCCATCGGTTCCAAGTCGATATGCGCCATGACCGATGTAAAGATCAACCTGTGAATCCTTACAGACATCTGCCCACCAATCAACGATATCTGCGAATGGAGCGAGCTTATGCCCAAAGTCAAAATAGATTTGGGGGACAATATAATCGATAATGCCTTTTTTCACCCAATCATAGGCATCCGCGTATTGGCCATAATAACATTCTCCACAATGGGGATCCACATTCGCTCCCATTGGATCACTATATTTCGTCTTCCATATGCCAAAGGGGGATAGACCAAAACGTAATTTAGGATTGACATGCTTAAGTGCATGGTAGATTTTCTCCATCGCATCCGTGACATGATGTCGTCTAAAATCACCTAAAGACCATGCTTGGTTTTCACGATATTCATAATCTTTTAAATCATTTTCTACATCATCTAATCCTGCATATGGATAAAAATAATCATCAAAATGAATGCCATCCACATCATAATTGGACACGAGTTCAACCATGGAATCCACTAAAAACTGTTTGACTTCATCGCGTGCTGGATTAAGAATAATCTGTCCCTTTTTGTCTTTAACGATGAGTTCAGGATGACGTTTGGCAAAATTCTTGTCATCACATGTTTTTAAATACTCCTCTTTGGGAATATTTCCATTGAGAGATATGCGATAGGGATTGCACCAAGCATGAAATTCTAAACCACGTTTTTTTGTTTCTTCAATGATCCACTTGAGAACATCATACGGAGGTTCTTTACCTTCAACGCCTGTGAAATATCGACTGTAAGGATTTAAATCTGAACGATAAAACGCATCGTTCGTGGTTCTAACTTGGAATAAGATGGCTGTCATGTTGTAGGCTTTGGCTGTCTCGAGCATCGTGAGGATTTTTTCTTCGTAAGCTTGGATATCCTCAACGATGGGCAGATCGATATTAGCCACATTGGAGACCCAAAACGCACGGAAAGGTTTCTCATGATATTGATTGGGAATCTCTATGGGTTTTTCAGTACCAAAATGATGGATTTGATGACCATCTGGATGATAAATAGGCATTAATGTTTCTCCTTGTAGTAAGTCAAATATGAGGCGTGAGCTTCTAATAACTCATCAAACGCTTTTTGTGCTTGAACGATAGAATGGGTCATAGGATGAATTTGTAAAGCAAGCCTTGCTTTATCTAAATCTTTTTCATAGATGGCATCCACGAGAAGTTCTTCATAAGCTTTCACTTGTTGGATAAGTCCTCTGATTTGAACAGGAAGTTCACCAATATGCACAGGAATGGGTCCATCTTTGGTAATACGGCAAGTGATTTCAATCGCACATCCATCAGGAAGGTCTTTAATATGCCCATTATTGATGGTATTCACGACTTGATAATCACGCTTGTCGTTGTAGATCGATGAGATCACACTACATGCCACATCTGAATAGTATGCGCCCCCACGTTTTTCAAGTTCTTTGGGTTTTTCCTTTAAATTAGGATCGCGATATTGTTCAAACAGTCTCTCTTCAATGGCTTTGACAAGTTCAGCACGTGTTTCATGCTTCTCATAAGCTTCCATAAATTTCTTGAACATCTCTTCATAGAAGTAATAATATTTTAGGTATGGCGATGGATAAGATCCGAGCTGCTTCATAAACGCATAACTCCACGCAAGGGGATCGATGTTATTCATCGTCATTTGTTTTTCTCTAATTTTTTCGATGATTTCAGGAAGTCTATCCTTTTTGTTATGAAAGACATTTATAACAAAAGAAAGATGGTTTAATCCTGCAAAAATAGGAACAAGCTTATCTGATTTAACATTTAAGACATCCGAAAAGTGCATCGTCATATTGATGGGGACATTGCATACACCGATATATCGATCAAATTCAGCATAGCGAAAAACCGCTTCTGAAACAACCCCTGCAGGGTTCGTGAAGTTGATTAACCACGCGTGTTCACAAAGTTCTTTCATGTCTTTGATAATGTCAAAGATCACGGGTACTGTACGAAGTGCTTTGAAGACACCTCCCGCACCATTGGTTTCTTGTCCAAGCATGCCATACTTCGCAGGAATTCGTTCATCTTTGATTCTTGCATCAAGGAGTCCGACACGAAATTGTGTGGTGACGAAATCTGCATTCGGTAAAGCTTCTCTTCGGTCAAGGGTTAAATGGATGTCGATGGGAAGGTTGGCTTTTTCAACCATTCGCTGGGCAAGATGTCCCACGATGTCCAATTTTTCTCTACCTTCTTCAATATCAACAAGCCAAATTTCAGCAATCGGTAGTTCTTGATATCGCTTAATAAATCCTTCAATAAGCTCTGGGGTGTAGGATGATCCTCCACTGATGGTGACAATTTTTATCCCATGTTTTGT
>CAYLLL010000236.1:0-2634 GCA_964384655.1 uncultured Mariniplasma sp.
CCGGGCTTGTGGGTAACCCCAAAAACTAACGCTTCGAGTCCAATCATCACTAGAAGAGAAACGAGTATTCTCAAAATCGCATCAAAACCAAAGCGATAAATCGCAAATGCAACGACTGGAATAAGTGCAATAAGCACATCAGTCATCATTCGTTTGGTACTCACATCCTTGCGGACATAGGGGCTTGTTTGTTTAATTGTTTGCATCATCTTCTATTTACCTCCTATTTCGCAGCAAAACGTTTGCCTAAACGCATGTATTCCGTCAGATGAATCTTCGAGGGGCATACAAATGAGCAAAGGCCACATTCAATACACTTACTGACTTCAAGTGTCTTCAACATGTCTTTATCACGTGTCTTATAGGCATTCATGATTTGAACGGGTTGTATTTGAACTGGACACGAGTAGACACACGATGCACAATGAATACAAGGTTCTTCTTTTTCTTTCTTTTCATTGAGCACAATCAAACTTGTCGTTGTATGGGTCATAACCACGTCATCTTGTTGAATGTTGGTTCCCATCATGGGTCCACCTAAAATCATCACTTTGGGAATATCTGTGTCTTTATAACCGCCAGCAAGTTCGATTAGGTCAGTCACTAAAGTTCCAATACGTGCTCTAAAACTCTTGTTTTCAACACCATCACCGCTGATGGTAAAGAGTCTTTCAAGAACAGGAATATCTTTCTTGACCGCATTGTAGATACTTTGAAGTGTGGATACGTTGAAATTTAGGACTCCATATTTAGAAAGTAGTTCACCTTGAGGAATCTTAATCCCTAAGGCGTTTTTAATCATCGCAAGTTCCCAACCTTGAGGATAGAAATTACCCACGCTAGCAACACTGATGTCATAATCGGTAAATTCTTGAAGAACAAACTTTAGACGTTCTTCGATTTCTTTATATTTCTTTTTGATGGCAATGACACCACGTTTTGCACCTGAGGCTTTCATCGCATAAATCAATCCCTTGATGACTTCTCTTGGATTATTCATCATGAGAGAGTAGTCAGCAATCAGATTCGGCTCACATTCAACACCATTGGCAATGACGACGTCAATTGGATCTTTGGTTTCAAGTTTGATATAGGTTGGAAATGCACTTCCACCGAGTCCAACAAGACCCGCATCTTTAATGATTTGAATGAAATCTTCTTTGGTTAATGCATCAATTTCTTCATCAGAACGTTCCTTAATGGATTCATGAAGTTCATATTTCTTATCGTTTTTGACGATTAAGCAGTCCACCATTTTTCCACTATTATCGATATGTTTTTCGTAACCCACGACTTCACCGCTGACAGTAGCATGCATGGGTTGTTCAAAGAACGCACCTTTTCGTGTTCCGACAACTTCACCAACTTTGACAAACTGACCACCTCTAACGCAGGTGACACCGTCTGGGCATCGCTGAGACGTTACGGGATAGTACACGTAATCAGCATCTAAATAATGCAATATGGGCAATTCTTTGAGTTGTTTTTTCCCATCTGGGATATATCTAGTTTTTTCAATCATCGCTAGATTTCCTTCCTGTAAAGTGGATATTTTTGTGTGAGTTCGATGACTTCTTTGCGAATGTCTTCAAGCATTAAAGGGTCATCTTTATGTGAGAGTGCTTTATCAATCCATAAAGCAATCTTTGCCATATCTTCTTCTTTGAATCCTCGTGTGGTGACTGCGGGAGTCCCCAAACGTATACCTGATGCATACGCGGGTTTTTCTTTATCAAAGGGTAAACCATTCTTATTGCAAGTGATGGCTACTTTCCCTAGTAGTCTTTCGGCATCTAAACCAGTGATGCCTAATTTACCTTTGATATCGATAAGCATTAAGTGATTATCAGTTCCACCACTCACCACTCGGTAACCAAGATCTTTCATCGCTTTCGCTAATGCTTGAGCGTTCTTGACGACTTGTGTTTGGTATTGGATGAATTCAGGGGATAAAGCTTCATAGAATGCTACAGCTTTCGCAGCAATCACATGCATTAATGGGCCGCCTTGCATGCCTGGGAAGACAGCTTTGTCCACCTTTTTTGCAACTTCTTCATCGTTGGTCAAGATGATGCCACCACGAGGTCCTCTTAATGTTTTGTGTGTAGTTGAAGTTACCACATGTGCATAGGGGAGGGGTGAGGGATGAAGTCCTGCAGCCACTAAGCCTGCAATATGCGCCATATCCACTAGAAGATACGCACCCACTTCATCAGCAATCTCTCTAAAACGCTTGAAATCAATCACTCTTGAATAGGCACTCGCACCAGCAACGATCAATTTAGGTTGAATGTCTTTCGCAAGTTCTAAAACACGGTCATAATCGATTCTTTCCGTAGTTTCATCTACACCATAGAAAAAGGATTGGTAGAGTTTTCCAGAGAAATTCAGATTAAATCCGTGCGTTAAATGTCCACCTTCAGCAAGTGACATACCCAAGATTTTATCGCCTGGTGTTAATAATGCCATGTAAGCAGCCATATTGGCTTGAGATCCTGAATGGGGTTGAACATTGACAAATTTCGCCCCAAATAAAGTCTTTAATCGTTCGATTGCTAAAGCTTCAATTTCATCAACAAATTCACAACCACCATAATAACGTTTTTTGGGGTAGCCTTCTGCGTATTTGTTGGT
>CAYLLL010000237.1:0-2622 GCA_964384655.1 uncultured Mariniplasma sp.
CCAGAGAAGGCCATCGTCCTGATCTATCCGATGTTCCAGCAGCCAAGAAGAGACGTTCATCTGCCATCGGTGAAGTGGGACCCATGGGACGAATTCTCATTCGTGGCGAATATGGTCACGATATCGTCGATGAGTTGAAACCTTTAGACAATGAAGTTGTCATCGACAAACCTGGAAAAGGCGCTTTCTATCAAACAGATTTACACAGCATTTTGCAAAACAAAGGAATTGAGTCTTTAATCTTCTGTGGAGTGACAACTCATGTGTGTGTTCACACCACCATTCGTGAAGCCAATGATCGCGGATACGAATGTCTAATGATTGAAGATGGAACGGCAGCCTTTGATCCAAGAGATCAAGAAGCTGCGATACGTATGGTGAATCAACAAGGTGGCATCTTCGGATGGACAACCACCAGTGAAAAACTACTCAAAGGACTAAAATAAGAAAAGGAGAACCTCATGTTTAAAAATCTTAAAGGTGGTACCCCCTGGTGGGTCAAAGGAGACCTCAATGGTTTCTTCGGTTTATTCTCAAACGTTTTAACGAATTTCTTAGCAGCAGTTGGTTTACTTTTAGTCATTGGCATGCCCAATAACATCGTCTTTGGCAGTGTTGTTCCTGGGACTGCAGTGGCAGTTGGTTTTGGTGGTATCATTCTAGCCCTTCAGGCAAAACAGCTTTCTATCAAGAGTCATCGTAGTGACATCACAGCAATGCCATATGGACTCTCTGTACCTCATTACTTTGTTGTTGCCTTTGGTGTCATTGGTGTCGTTTATGCAGCAACAGGAGATTGGGAAACTGCATGGGCAGCCGGTGTTGTGTGGAATTTAATTCAAGGTGCGATTATGAGTGTTGGCGCATTTGTAGGGATCTATATTAAAAAATATATTCCTCGTGCAGCGATGTTAGGTGCACTTGCAGGTCTTGCGATTACCTATATTTCTATGAATCCAGCGGGTCAAGTATTTACCACTCCATACATTGGGATGACCTCATTAGCAATCATTTTTGTCGGTTGGTTTGCATTAAAGAAGATGCCATTTGGTATTCCCGCAGGTGCGTTTGCCATTATGATTGGTACCATCTTAGCATGGGTGACCGGATATATGGACCCAGCAGCTGTTGGTGAATCCGTCACGAATGTAGGTTTAAGCTTACCCAATATCGCTGTTGGATTATTCGGTAAAGGATTTGCGCAAATTGCGCCATTCTTACCCGCAGCGATTCCTTTAGCCATTTATGACTTCCTCGAAAGTTTAGATAATCTTGAAAGTGCCGCAGTGTCTGGTGAAGAATACAATGTGCCTAAAGCAATGTTAGTCCCTGCAGGATTAACATTACTTGGATCATTCTTAGGTTCACCCTTCCCAACGATCATTTATATTGGTCATCCAGGTTGGAAATCTACAGGAGCACGTATTGGTTACTCATGGGTTACCGGTGTTGCCATTCTCTTACTCGCCTTCTTAGGTTTCATGAATTTTGTTTTAGCAATTATCCCATTAGTTGCATTGCTTCCAATTTTGATGTACATCGGTTTAGTGATCACCACGCAAGCCTTTGCAAGTACTGAAAAACGCCATATGCCTGCGGTTGCACTATCCTTTATTCCACTCATTGCTGGATATGTCACCTTGCAGGTGAAAAATGCGATTGCAGCTACAGGTGGAACCCTTGATTATGGTGCTTTAGCGAATACAGGTATTCCTCTACTTGGTTGGGAAAGATTAGCTGCAGGTGATATCTTAATTGGTATGCTTGTCGCAACCATCGCAATCTTTATTATTGATAAGAAGTATTTAATTGCAGCTATGTGGTCACTCATTGCAGGAGCATTAGCATTCTTTGGATTCATCCATGCACCTGCAATCGGTTTAGCAACAGGTTGGCAAGTGGCATTAGGTTATGCTGCTATGGCAGTTGTTCTTGTCGTCATGAACTATTATCGTCCTCATGAAAACAAGCATGAAGGCACAGAAAGCTAACGTCATTTCCATCGATCAAACGATCCTAGAAGAACTTAAGATGAATGGTGCCTCCGTCAAAGGTGTTTATACGAGCACCATTCATCTTTCTTTAAACACGCGCATATTAACGGTAGGATCCAAGATAGGCAAAGGAAAACACCACGTTGTGATCGATCAATCCCTTGATTTTTATGAAGGTAATATTGCTCAAGGAACACACGTATTCTTTGAGGATAGCATGATCAAACTTGGGGATATATCACTGTCGTTAGTTGAGGAAAGTATCCATACTTTTCAGCCTTATGATAGGATTTTCCGTCACACACAAGAGACGATTACATTGCGAAAGACATTAAAAAATTACATCACTCAGGGACCACTCTATCAGTCCTTTGTCAGCGATCATACCCATTTACTCCATCGACTCATGATGGATAAAGTTGATGTCTTTATGCATAGTCCGGGTTATCCATCAGCATTATCAATCTTAGGGTTAGGTATGGGACTTACGCCTTTGGTGATGACGTACTCACCGGATTTATCATGGGTTTAAATACTGTGGGGAAGCAATTACCCTGGATACCTGATGTTGTTTCTGATGCGAATAAAAAGACATCATCTTTATCAGCACAAAAGTTAAGAGATACCT
>CAYLLL010000238.1:0-2620 GCA_964384655.1 uncultured Mariniplasma sp.
GGTTCTTTGGAGTACATCGACTCTTGATGATAACGGACGAATTTCATCGACCTTGCGTCCATCAGGGCGTACTTTATCTTCAGTGATCAGACGTCTCAATTCTTGAGTCACCATGTGTTCAACGATCGATTTGACATCTTTTAAATATTCTTCTTTTGCTTTTTCATCAAAGACTTTCACACCTTCGATTTCAACAATAAATGATTTCGCAGAAAATTTTTCAACAGTTTCATCAGTTAGGTCATCAATCGCTTGATAACGTTCAAGTTTATCAAAGATGGACACGGCTTTAACCATGCGGTCATACACGTAATCATAGACTGCTTTTTTTAACTCAGGATCGATGACTTTAGATTCAAAATCCATCTTTTCCACTGGGTTATCGTTTTGAATTTCTTCAATAAACGCACAAAGACGTTTGATTTCCGCATGACCGAATAAGATTGCTGCAAGCATGCCTTCTTCAGACACTTGTTTTGCACCTGCTTCAACCATGTTGATTGCATCTTTAGTTCCTGCGACAGTAAGTTCGATATCAGATTGTGCTTGTTGTTCAACGGTTGGATTGATGATGAGTTCACCATTCACTCGACCTACTTGAACACCAGCGACTGGTCCGTTAAATGGAATGTTTGAAATCCCTAAAACGATAGCTGATCCAATGAGTGATGCGATTTCTGTCGTACAATCGGGGTCACTTGATAAGACCGTATTGACTACTTGTACTTCATTTTTAAATCCATCAGGAAATAAAGGACGAAGAGGGCGGTCAATCAAACGAGAGGTTAACGTTTCATGTTCTGAAGGTCTACCTTCTCTTCTTAAGAATCCACCAGGAATCTTACCTGCTGCGTAAAGCTTCTCTTGATATAAAACCATGAGGGGGAAGAAATCCTGAGTAGAAGCTTCATTCTTCGCTGTAACAACACTGAGGACCATCGAGTCCCCGTAAGTGATCATCGCTGAGCCAGCGGCTTGTTTAGCGACTTCACCAATTTCGACACGTAGCGGTCTTCCACCGAGCAACGTCTCGTAAGTCTTTTTTTGCATGATATAAAATCTCCTTCATTTTATATGTCTATTTTTATCTTATAGCCTTATTCATCATACCACAATTTTCACTTAAAGTATAGGAAATAAAAAAAAAGTTGCTAGAGCAACCTTTTAGCGACGTAATCCGAGCTTTTCAATTAATACTTGGTAACGATTGACATCATAGTTACGAAGATAATTGAGCAAACGACGTCTTTGACCGATCATTAAGTATAGACCGCGACGGGAATGGAAATCATGGGTGTGGACTTGAAGGTGACCATTGAGTTGATTGATCTGCTCTGTGAGTACAGCGATTTGTACTTCAGGAGACCCTGTGTCGCCTTCCTTGGTTGCGAATGCCTTGATGATTTCATTCTTCTTTTCTTTGCTGAGTGCCATTGTATATATCCTTTCTCGTTTAACTAAAGAAGGGGTTGGCTTTCCCACATCCTTGTTAACGCCTTATTCATTGTAACACAAATTTAAAAATATTCAAGTTTTTGTTCTTAAATTTTCACGAATTGATCGACATTTAAGACAAATACGGTGGCTCCTCCCACTTCAACTTCAATAGGGAGTGCAGAGAATGATCCAAATTCATTGACGATAGTGTTTGGAACGAGTTTTGTTCGTTTTTTTGAATGTTTTTCAATGATTTCTAGTGCTTGTGGCACCTTTTCATCATTCACACCAATCATGAATGTCACATTACCGGCACGCAAAAATCCGCCTGTTGTTGCTAAACGTGTGGAGAAAAAATGATCTTTGACCAATGCTTTTTGCACTTTGTTCGCGTCATCATTCGATACGATTGCGATAATAAGTTTCATAGAATCACCTCGTTATCTTAATTATACCATGGATTTTTTTAGAGCGTTAATTTTCTCACAGCAATCTCATCATTTTTGAGTTGCTCAACAAGTTCTTTTCGATTTCTAAATTTCATTTCATTTCTTAGATAATACATGAACACAATATCGATGGTTTGTCCGTAAATGTTCTGTTTAAAATCAAGGATATGAATCTCTAATCTTTTTTCAAATGAAAAATTGAGCGTGGGATTATTACCGATATTCGCCATCCCATGATACCACTTTCCTGCGATCCCTACTTTGACATAATACACACCACTTTTAGGTAAATAATAATTACCGTAATCGATATTCGCGGTGGGATAGCCTAATTTATGCCCAATTTTGTTGCCGTGGACGACAAGACCTTTAATGTCATAATGACGATTTAACAACTTTCTTGCAGATCCTAAATCACCAATGGAAAGAAAGTCTTTGATATAGGTCGTGGATACACGTGTATGATTGTAGACGAGATCATCCACGACATCGACAAAGAAATATTTCTTCAAATCCGTGATGGTCCCTTCACCACGATACCCAAAGCGAGCATCACGACCGATCACTAAACGCTTGACATTAATCCCTTTTAAAAAATCTACAAAGTCCATGACGGATAATTCTGAAAACTGTTGCTCGAAGGGAACAATGAAGGCATAATCCAGTGGCTATCGAGCAAAAACAGCGATTTTATCATCTTTTTCGGTTAATGTACGAAAAATTTGTTTACGAAG
>CAYLLL010000239.1:0-2599 GCA_964384655.1 uncultured Mariniplasma sp.
AAAAAAACACAATCTCCCTTGATTGTGTTTATTTGTGCATCTTCTGCCATTTTAGATAATAGGGGTTGTTTTTTTGTTCATGCCGGATCGTGGTTGACTCATCATGACCAGGATAGACTTTGATGTTTCCTGGTAGTCCCAATAGTTTGATTAGGCTTTTTCTTAAATCGACAAGATTTCCTGAATAGAGATCATGTCTGCCCACATCTTCTTTAAACAATGTATCGCCTGTAAATAATTTTTGATCATACAAGAAGGATAATCCCCCCTTGGTATGACCTGGTGTATGGTAAACTTCGACACTGTGATCGGCTAGCATAATCCTCTTTCCTTCATCAACAAAACTAAAATTCAAGAATTTACGTTTATACGGATGAGATTTAGGTGCATATCCATTGTATTGGTCTTCAAACAAGAGGTGAGCATCATCGCTATGCATATAGATGGGGACATCAAAGTGACCTATCAGATCGACATGATCACTATGCGCATGCGTCAAAAGAATACCAACGATGGACCGTTCACCTACCGCATGCATGATATCATCATAGCCATGCGAGGGATCGATGATCAAGCATTGATCAAACCGACAAATAATATATACATGGGATAAATCGTCATTACCTTTAATCTGTATCATAGTTTATAATAGAAAAAAAACTATTCAAAGAATAGCTTATTTCTTTTCCTTGTGAATGGTGTACTTTCTTTCGCGTGGGCAGTATTTTTTTACTTCCATACGCTCTGGATGAGCTTTTTTGTTCTTATTCGTATGATAGTTTTCTTCGCCGCATTCGGTACAAACCAATTTTACTAGGTCGCGCATGATAATCCCTCCAAACGTACGTGACCATTATAACAAATCACATTCACATTTTCAACTGTTTCTCATTTTAATTTCATTTTCAAT
Organism: uncultured Mariniplasma sp.; assembly: GCA_964384655.1. Lineage (GTDB taxonomy): Bacteria > Bacillota_I > Bacilli_A > Acholeplasmatales > Acholeplasmataceae > Peloplasma. Next base: position 911 of record CAYLLL010000239.1, read on the forward strand.
TTAAAATCACATCCTACAAGCAAATGTGGTACCTATAATTTGATTTTTATCATATAATCGATATGGGTGATGACAATGATAACACGAGAAAACACACGTCCCGTCAAGGTGGGACCTTATCAACTCGGTGGAAATAGTAAAATCTATATTCAGAGTATGACAACGACGTACACAAAAGATGTGGACGCTACAGTAAAACAAATTAAACAGCTCACGGATGCTGGTTGTGAAATCGTCCGCGTGGCTGTCCTTGATATGGTGGATGCTAAATCTTTAGGTGAAATTAAACGCCAAATCTCGATTCCTTTGGTTGCGGATATTCATTTTGATTATCGTTTAGCGCTGGAAGCCATTCATCAAGGTGTTGATAAGATTCGCTTGAATCCAGGAAACATTCCTAAGCGTGAGCATGTGATGGAAGTCGTCCAAGCGTGCCAAGAAAAAAACATTCCCATTCGTATTGGTGTCAACAGTGGATCACTGCCAAATCGGATGGCACCGACCGCTGAAAATATGGTCGCGACGGCTAAACATCATGTCGAAATCTTAGAATCCATGGGTTTCTATGATATCGTCTTGTCGTTAAAAGCCACCGATATGAAACTGATGATTGAAGCGTATCGCCTAGCAGCGAAAACATTCCCTTATCCGCTGCATCTTGGTGTCACTGAAGCGGGTACTGCTTTTTCTGGTGCGATTAAGAGTGCGATGGGCATCGGAATTCTTCTTGCTGAAGGCATTGGAAATACCATTCGTGTTTCTCTAACCGATAATCCTGTTCTCGAAATCCAAGCTGCAAAAGAAATTCTCAAAAACCTCGGATTGAAGGATAAGGTTCCTAATCTGATTTCATGCCCTACCTGTGGTCGTATTCAATATGATATGATCGATATCGCGAAAAAGATTGAGCAATATTTACTCAAGGTGAATAAAAACATCAATGTGGCGATTATGGGATGTGCTGTCAATGGACCCGGAGAAGCAATGCATGCAGATATTGGGATTGCGGGTGGAAAAGGTGAAGCCATTTTATTTAGAAAAGGAAAGATCATTAAAAAAATCAAAGAATCCGAAGTCTATGACACATTGATTGAAGAGATTGACCAATTCGATGATTCAATAGAAAATAAGGAAGCCGAGTAGGCTTCCTTTTATGTATATAGGATGATTTCATAATCGCATAAGTCTTGATAAAATTCTTTTTCATGCGACACAAGGATCAGTGTTCCTTCATAGGTGGATAAAGCATCCTTCAAGGCATCTTTCGCAGCGACATCCAAATGATTCGTAGGTTCATCAAGAATGAGTACATTTCCCTTTTGATGACGTAGTAAAGCAAGTCTTACTTTGGTCTGTTCACCGCCTGAAAGTGAGTTCAGTTCACGATTGGCCATATCATAATCAATGCCATGATTCCCCAAGAGGCTCATGACATCTTTTTTCGTGAAATGAGGGTAATGATGGTGAACAAGTTGAAACGGGGTGATCCCTGCTTCAAATTCCCTGTCTTGAGCAAAATAAGCAATTTTTGCAGTATCGATCCACTTGAACTCTCCACCAAGTTTAGGAATCAAATTCATGATCGTCTTGATAAATGTGGATTTACCAATCCCATTCTTACCCGTGATCGCCACTTTTTCTTGTTTTAAAATTGCAATTGATAGCGGTTCTAATAAAGGTTCTGAATAG
>CAYLLL010000240.1:0-2555 GCA_964384655.1 uncultured Mariniplasma sp.
CTCCAGGCATAAGTACTGTTTTTGCAATTAATGATGGATCAACTAAATCAATATGTGGTGTTGGAATCATTTTTCTTCTCCTTTTTTGTCACAATATCAACGCCATTCGATGTTCCAATACGCGTTGCTCCTGCTTCTATCATCGCCAATGCGTCAGGATAAGTTCTTACCCCACCACTCGCTTTGACCTCTGCATGACCTTTGACGGTATCTTTCATCAGCTTCACATCTTCGATGCGTGCGCCATAGGTTCCAAACCCTGTGGATGTTTTCACAAAATGTGCCCCTGCCTTGACGGCAAGTTGACAACCACGAACGATGTCTTCTGGGGAAAGATAACATGTTTCAAGAATCACCTTGACGGTTCTCCCTTGTCCTGCATCAACTACGCCTTTAATATCTTCATAAATTAACTGATCATCATGGCTCTTGAGCGCATGGACATTGATCACCATGTCGAGTTCATCTGCACCTGCTTTCACAGCTTCTACTGCTTCAAAATGTTTAACCTCTTTGGCATGTGTTCCATGAGGAAAACCGATGACGGTGCATACGAGAACATCTGAACCTTTTAATCCTTTTTTAGCATAGGAAACCCAAATAGGATTGACACATACGCTCTTAAAATCAAACTGTTTAGCTTCTGCGATCAGTGTATCAATCTGTCCTTGAGCGACATTAGCACCTAACTTTGTGTGATCGATCATTTTATTCAGTTGCATGAATCATCACTCCTTTTTCTTTTTTATGTGTTATTTTTTGCATGAATACCGCGATCAGCGGTCCCATACTAAGTGTCAAAATAATGGTAAATGCATTAACTTGCTTAAGAAGTTGTCCAGAGATTAACCCTAAGATGATCGCGAAGATCAAGAAGGTTCCCTCAATCATAATCTTTGCCAACCCTAAGGAAATACCTTTGTGGTGCATGGTTTTAAGAAGTCTCTCGAAGGGCGAAGTCACCAAGCCTGATATCAATGTCAGCGAGACACCAAAAGCGATCACAAAAATGGTGATTGCGGCCAATAAAATTCGAATCCAAAGAGGATCATAAAGGGATGTTGGAATTAAATCGACGAAGAGATTCCAAAAATCAATGAAAAATCCAACGACGAATAAAAAGATAATGGAAATCCAAACATCTCTTCCCTTTTCTGCAAAATAACTGATCAGAGCGACACTAAATCCAGTCACAAACGTCATAATCCCTTGAGTGAACCAGGGAATATTAATCAAATAGACAACAAAATAATTGAACGCATCAATGGGAGTTGCACCCACGTTCGTATGTAATATGATGGAAATCCCAAGAGCTACGATGATGAAACCCGAGAGATGAATCAATACTTTTTTTAGCACAGTAGCTCCTTAATCGAGTAACTTCTTCACAGATTCCTTTTTAAAGGTATGGGTTACTTTCGTGAATTTTGTTTTTTTCATAAGACGGTAAATCTTTCCCGCAGTTTTTTTCTGCATGACTTTTGTTCCCTTAATAAAGCCGGGAACATCCACAAGCATCTTCTCAATCAATGGATAAAGTTCATCATATCGAATCACTTTGATTTCATTATTCAGTCGATAAAAAACATAATCGAGATGGGGAGGAAAGACGGTGAGTGTATGTTCCTTCCATTCTACACCCATGGTGAGTTCATTTTTCTCTGTGACGAGAAAGTGATACTTAGGGACATATGTTTCAAGTTCTTGATAGTATTTTTGAAGTTCAACAATGTCATCTAAATAGCGTAAAACACCATTTAACTTTTCTTTATTGAGGATGTGGTAATCCTGCAATAAGATTGGATTCTTATTAATATATGCCTTTTTAACCATGTCAAAAACCTTTAAGACAACATCCATCTTGAATGGAAGTACATCCTCAAACATTTCATTATAGACATGAAATCCAAAACGATCAGAGACTTGCTTAACCATCTCGAAGAGATGTCGCGCTAGATAATCGGGGGTCAAAATGGGCATTTCTAGATGGAAATTTAAATCAAGGAATTTAGGTGATAAGCGATAAATATCAGGGACTTGTGATTTTGGCGTGATCAAAAACATCGCATCATGTTGTAGTCTTGGATGTGAGTACAAAAAACGAACGCTACGATCATCCATTTCAACACGAACACCCTCGATACTCTCAAAATATGCAATCAGTTGTTCGATATCAATTTTACGCGTTTTTTCTTTGAAAAAATGTATATTAAAAAGCGCCATAGTCTCACCTCATCCTGATATTAGTCTACCACATTTTTAGGATTCTTTCATGATTTGTTGGAGCCAAACATCATCTGTACGGTTGATTCCAAGAGGGGTGATCGAAATATATCCTTCATCAAATGCAGCGACATCACTATCCTCATCTTCTTGATAATGAATGATGGATCCCTTGATGTGGTACACATCAGGACGTTCACTCTTCACAAATTCGGCATGTTGATAGCGCGATCCCATGCGCGTAATTTTCACTCCTTTGGGACGTGCATACGTCTCTTTAGGAAAATTGATATTGAGTATACCAGGTCCATCATATAGCTTAGCTTCAATGA
>CAYLLL010000241.1:0-2549 GCA_964384655.1 uncultured Mariniplasma sp.
AGATTTGCTAAAAAATCATAAGATACAAACCATCTTGTTACCTAAAGCTACCTTATCCGATATACAAATGCTCGATCATCAACTCACACAATTTGAAACTTCTCATTCAACGGGTCAAAAGCTGGACATCATGGCTTTAATCGAGAAACCCATCGCACTTTTCGAACTTAAAGATATTGCCTCTCATCCACGAGTCACGGGTTTACTTTTAGGTGGTGAGGACTTAGCCACTGATCTTGAGGTTCAACGCACACTAGAGGGTGAAGAGATTCTTCTAGCCAGACAAATGGTTGTCTATGCTGCAAAAGCGTTTGGGATTGATGCAATCGATACCCCATTTACAGATGTGACTAACGAAGCCGGTCTTATCAAGGATGCTCAACATGCAAAAGCGCTAGGCATGACTGGCAAAGCGTGTATTCACCCCATGCAGATTGATCAAATCAATGATATTTTTCAACCTTCGCTCAAAGAGATCGGTTATGCTCGAAGAGTCATCGCGGCTTATCAAGATCCTTTGAATCAAAAAAAGGGTGTCTTTTCTTTGGATGGAAAGATGATCGATAAACCCATCATTGAACGTGCGAAACGTTTATTAACCAAGGTTAAATCATGAAAAACAGTCTAGGTCGCTTCGTCCCTGAAGGTATGATTCCTTTTCGTGGGACACAGGTTTACATTGAAAATCAACCACGTAAGCTCATCCATAAAGTCATGACACATGAGGGCATCAAGCCTGTTTTTCACTCGCTTGATGATCTTTTTTCATTTATACAAGCCAAAGATGGGATGACATTTTCATTTCATCATCACTTAAGAAATGGTGATGGTGTGGTCAACCTTATTATCGATCACATCAAAAAGACGAATCTAAAAGATTTAACATTCGCTCCTTCAGCCATTTTTCCTGTCCATGAACCGATGGGCCAGTTGATCAAAAATGGACAGATTAGAAAAGTTGTGACCAACTATCTCAATGGTCCAGTAGCCAGCGTGATTGAACAGGGATATTTAAAGGATTTACTGATCATGGATACCCATGGTGGTCGACCACGAGCCATCGAATCTGGAGAATTGCCAATTGATGTCGCATGGATTGCTGCCCCAGCCGTTGATCCCTATGGAAATGCCAATGGCATTGAAGGTGTTGCAGCATGTGGGACGCTAGGGTATGCATTTCCTGATCTTTGGTATGCAAAAAAGAAGATTCTTGTCACGGATCATCTCATTCCTGAACTTAAAAAAATTGATCTTGAAGGAATGTATGTCGATGCCATCTTAGTCGTCAATTCCATTGGCGATCCTCAAGGGATTCAAAGTGGTACCACAAAACCCACACGCGATCCTATCCAACTTAAAATTGCGAAACAAACAGCTCGATTAATGGATGAACTTGGTGTCATAAAAGATCACATGTCGTTTCAAACAGGTGCAGGAGGAACGAGTTTAGCCGTCGCTGAAAGTTTAAAGAGAATCATGAAAGAACGGGATATCAAAGGTTCGTTTGCTTCAGGAGGTATAACAAATTTCCTTGTTAACATGCACGAAGAAGGTTTCTTTGAGCATCTTTATGATGTTCAGTGCTTTGATCTTGAAGCGATAAAGTCCTATGGGAAAAATCCCAATCATAATATGATGGATGCATCTACTTATGGTAACCCTTATGATCACCCTGTTGTCAACAAACTCGATGTGGTCATTTTAGGTGCCACAGAAATTGATCTTGACTTCAATGTCAATGTCACCACGGATAGTCATGGTCATATTATGGGAGGTAGCGGAGGTCATAGCGATACCGCTGAAGGTGCAAAACTTACCATTATAACCACTAACCTCGTCAAATCTCGTCTATCGATGGTCAAAGAACATGTCACCACTGTGACAACTCCTGGGGATTCCATCGACGTGTTGGTGACTGAACGAGGCATTGCTATTAATCCAAAACGTACGGATTTATTAGAAAAATTGAAGAACTCAACCCTTCCAATCACCACCATTGAGGCATTGCATCATCAAGCCTATCAGATGACCGGCATTCCAAAACCTTTGAAGAACTCATCCAAAGTGATTGGTGTCGTTAGATATCGTGATGGTTCAATTATCGATCGTCTTTATCAAGTCAAAGGAGAATAGTCATGGCATTTCGGTTCGTTCACGCAACCACATCCTATGAAAAAGAGATTGCACACAATCTTCTTTTGTCACGTGGCTTAATGATTGATGCCCACGTCACAGAAACAATCAATCTCTACTTATATGATGAATGTGTGGGAACCATCTCATATGATGAAAATGTCATCAAGATGATTGCTATCAAACCCTCTCATGAAAAAGAAAACTTGACGGGTGTTCTTCTTCAGTATGTCTATCGTCTCTTTGAATCTAAGGCGATCGATAAGTATTTCCTCTTTACCCCTGTAGATAATGAAGCGATTTTTCAACAACTCAATCTAAAACTCGTTTCAAAAACGGATCGTATTGCTCTCTTTGAGAATGCATTTCATCCCATTACACAAACCCTTGAAAAACTTGCTTCTTCCATCTCTTTT
>CAYLLL010000242.1:0-2548 GCA_964384655.1 uncultured Mariniplasma sp.
GTAAAGAGTTATCGTTAGTCGAGTATCGTAAGATGTGCAAAGCGTATGCTGAAGATCAAGTCAACAAACAAAAAGGACAGTTTCAACGTTTGGGTATTTTAGGTGAATGGGATGCCCCATACATCACGTATACTCCAGATTTTGAAGCGCATCAGGTTAGAATTTTTGCTAAAATGGTCGATCGTGGGTTGATCTATAAAGGCTTAAAGCCTGTGTATTGGTCTCCATCTTCGGAATCAGCTCTTGCTGAAGCTGAAATTGAATATCAGGATAAACAATCGATTTCAATTTATGTGAAGTTCCCAGTCGTTGGAGAACAAGGATTACTTAAAGATGCATCCTTTGTCATCTGGACAACGACACCATGGACACTTCCTGCAAATCTAGCGATCTCTGTTCATCCTCGCTTTAATTATGCCGTTATAGAAGTAGGTCAAGACAAATATGTGGTCGCTGAAACCTTGCTTGATGCCTTAAAGAAAGAGCTTCATTGGACGGATGTCCACGTATTAGGGTTGATTAAAGGTCTCGATTTAGAGCATATACAGTATAAGCATCCTCTCTATGATCGAACCTCTCCGATCATAGTAGGTGAACATGTCACCGATACCGATGGGACTGGACTCGTTCATACTGCACCAGGCCATGGGGAAGATGACTACCGAGTAGGTAAACAATATAATCTTGAGATCTTATGTCCTGTTGATGATCGTGGCTATATGATGGAAGAAGCAGGTCCTTTTGCGGGTATGTATTATGAAGTGGCAAATCAAGAGATTGTTAAAGCACTTGAAGAAAAGGGTGTTCTACTCAAATCACAAACATTCACCCACTCCTATCCGCATGACTGGAGAACCAAAAAGCCTGTCATTTTTAGAGCAACTCCTCAATGGTTCGCTTCTATTGATATGTTAAAACAAGATCTTCTTGATGAAGTTAAAAACGTGGATTGGCTTCCTGTTTGGGGAGAAGTTCGTATCGCGAATATGATCTCAGGACGTGAAGATTGGTGTATTTCACGTCAGCGTGCATGGGGTGTTCCTATCCCTGTCTTTTATGCTGAAAATGGCGATGCAATTTTAGAAAAAGATGTCTTAGAACATGTTGCTCATCTGTTTGAACAGCATGGTTCAGATGTCTGGTATGAAAAAGATGCGAAAGATTTACTCCCTCCGGGATTTACTCACCCAGGATCACCAAATGGACATTTCCGCAAGGAATCTGACATTATGGATGTCTGGTTTGATTCAGGAACCTCCCATTCTGTTTTGGAGACCAGAGGATTACCTTATCCCTCAGATCTCTATTTAGAAGGATCCGATCAATATCGTGGATGGTTTAATTCATCCCTCATCACAGGTGTCGCAGCGTTCAATCAAGCGCCTTATAAAAAAGTGGTTTCTCATGGCTTCGTTTTAGATGGTCAAGGAAGAAAGATGAGTAAATCTTTAGGAAACACGGTCGATCCACTCGTTGTGATGAAACAACAAGGAGCTGATCTCTTACGCTTATGGGTCGCTACTGTGGATTATCAATCCGATGTCAGAATTTCAAATGACATGATGAACCAAATTGCAGAAGGTTACCGCAAGATTAGAAACACCTTTAGATTTATGCTCGGAAACATTGCTGATTTTAATCCAAAGAAGGATTACATTGGTTACTCCATGCGTGGGAACTTAAACCGAGTGATGACAATTAAGTATGAGAACATCGTAAGCGAAGTGATCGAAGCGTATGAAAATTATGCATTTGATCGTGTTTATCGCAGCGTTGTTCCTTTCATGACCAATGATTTATCTGCGTATTACTTAGATTACACCAAGGATATTCTTTATATATTAAAAGAAAATGACTTTGAAAGACGCAGTGTTCAATCCACCATTTATGATATCCTTTTAGGCTTATTAAAGCTTTTAACGCCGATCATCCCCCACACAACTTCTGAAGCCTATTGGGCACTTCCTACAAAACATGAAGAAGATGTCTATCTAGAAGATATGCCAGAAGTTTATGTGCATCAAAATGAAGCTTTGCTCGAAGCATTTGATCGTTTTTATCGCATAAGAGAAGTGGTGCTCAAGAAGCTTGAAGAAGCCAGAGAACAAAAAGTTATCGGTAAATCACTACAAGCCCATGTTTCATTGGTTTTACCAAAAGAAGATATCGCTGCTTTAAAGACACTGGACATGACACTTCATCAAGTGCTCATTGTGTCTCGTGTGGATGTTTTAGAAGGATCTGAAGTTGAAGTCAATGTGTCATTAGCTGAAGGGATCACATGTGATCGCTGCTGGAATATCGTCGATCACGTCCATGAAAATGGACTTTGTGATCGTTGCCATGATGTGGTAGGAGGAAAATAAATGAATATTTTAGTCGTCAATGATGATGGTTATCAAGCAGAAGGTTTGGCGATTTTAGTAAGAGCTTTGGCACCTTTTGGGAACATCTATGTCTCTGCACCCAAAACACATCAAAGTGCGAAAAGCCAAGCGATTACGATTCGCAGTCGAATTGAAACATTTATGACCGAACCCATCTTTGG
>CAYLLL010000243.1:0-2530 GCA_964384655.1 uncultured Mariniplasma sp.
ACAATCTGCAGTCGTTGTCAGTGATGGTTTACTCTTAGAAGATGCTTTACTCTTAACAGTCGAAGAACTTCAGGCTATTTTACAAACCGCACGTGAAGCAATGCATGATGTCGCACAAGCATTAAGAGATGAATTCTTAGCGGCTCGTCAAGCGCTCTATGATGAATATTATCCTCAAATTGAAGCGCTTAAAGTGGACTTAGCTTTAGCTGAAGCCAATCTCGTTTCATTGAATGAAACCCTTACTGCTAAGATTGCCGAACTTGAAGCAGCGACTGAAGGAACTGAAGCGATTCAGGCTGAAATTGATCAACTTGAAGCTGACATTTTAGTCGTAGAAGCCAATATTCAAAGTTTAATTGATCAAATCCAAGCACTTCGCGAAGAATTAATGGCAGAAGTCCAAGTGATCAGAGATCAATTTCATGAACAATCCGAAGCCATTCGTGAACAGATTCGTGAACTCGTCCAAACACGTAGAGAACAACATCATCAAGACGTTGAAGATTTTATGAATCACATGCAAGAACGTCGTGAAGATAGAAAAGACGAAATTGAAGAATGGCAAAATAGACGCCCATAGTTTCCCCTACGGGATAAAAGACGAAGGTTAATTAGCCTTCGTCTTTTGTTTTATAAATCATGATCATGTAGGGTGGATGGTTATCTTGATGATAAAATGAAGTGATCGTGATCTGATAGTGATGGGGATTTAAGGTAGTTAACCAAGATTGAATCGATTGCGATTCAATTTGTCCTTCAGGATGTCCGGGATAGACAACGATCTGCATAAATCCTTCTTTTTTGAGATGGGGAAGAATAAGATTAAAGGTTCTTATTGTGACCTCATGCATCGTCGTAATGGATGGATCGCTTTGAGGGAGATAACCAAGATTGAAGATGACTCCTCGATAATCTTTGACATAATGGTGAATGTTTTCAAATGAATCCAAGATTAAGTGAACATGAGAAAGAGATCCAACTTTCTCTTTGGTTTTTATGAGGGCTTGTTCTTGAATATCGAACGCGAAAACTTCCTTAGCAAGCGATGTTAAAAATAAGGTGTCATGTCCATTTCCCATGGTTGCATCTACGATGGTATCTTCCTTGGTGATGATGTCTTTTAAAATGGCATGCGCTTGATCAAGAAGTACGTTCTTTCTCATAATAATCTCCTTGCCATAGATTGAGTTTTCTCATTTTTTTGTCGATTTCGTTGGTCACAACAAATTTTTTTCTCGTCCATTGCGGTGCGATCAGCATGGAAGATGGCGAATCACCTGTCAGGCGATGAATGATGATGTCTTTTCTCAACCAACCAATTTGATCGATCGTGACATCGACATAATCCTCAAGACTTAATAAAGGCCAAGGATTTTTTTTATATTGATAACCCATCTTCGTTTTTTCCATCAGATGAAGCATATGAATCTTAATCCCTTGGATATCTAAGGTATTGAGATGCTTTACGGTATCGATCATCATCTCTTTGGTTTCAAAAGGGAGTCCATTGATAATATGGACGACAACGTCAATCTTTTTTTCTCTTAATCTTTTGACAGCATCATCAAAACATGCTAAATCGTGTGCACGATTGATTAGTATAGAGGTGCTTTCATGAATGGATTGTAATCCGAGTTCAATTTGAACGGGCATGCGTTGATTAAGATCAGCTAAATAATCGATGACATCATCAGGGAGTGAATCTGGACGCGTCCCAATCGATATCATGACGATGTTAGGATCAAGCCTAATGGCCTCTTCATAGAGAGTTTTCAATCTTTCTAAAGGTGCATGGGTATTGGTATTAGCTTGAAAATAGACGATATAATGGCCATCTTCCCATTTGGTATGCATCATTTTTTTAATTTTTTCAAATTGTACAGCCAAAGGTTCAAGTTTATTACCCGCAAAATCACCACTTCCCATGTAGGAACAAAAAGTACATCCTCCTGTCGCTACAGTCCCATCGATGTTAGGACAAGTGAAGCCACCATTTAAGGATATCTTGAATACCTTTTTCTGATATTTTTGTAAGTAGTAGTGATGGAGCGTGTTATAATGTTTTTCGTGATTCATTAAGTTCATGTTTTTCACCACATTCATTTTATCATATGGTTCGTTATTATGTTATAATAAAACACAAGGAGTTGAAGGTATGTTCAAGCGTCTGACAACAAGTTTAACACGACCCCCACAAGCGGTTTTTTTTATCAAGGATTCATGGGGAAAAACGCTTCTTTATTTCTTTTTAATTCCAATGCTTTTGATGATCCCTATTTGGTTATCAGTGACCATCAATCCAGGGATGTCGGTGGATCGCTATGAAATTTTAGTAAGTTCAATCAAACGTGATTTTGTCATAGAAGGGACAGCCATTGAAAATGGTATCTTGAATAATCCTCAATCAGTGACCACGACCTTTGATTATTTTACGTTGGGCATGGGAGATATCACTTCATCCAGTCAACAAATACTCTTTTATTTTGATGATACTGAACTCACGCTCAAAGTCGCTAATATCACTTTT
>CAYLLL010000244.1:0-2520 GCA_964384655.1 uncultured Mariniplasma sp.
TTGGTAATGGTTCTTCCGATAATCTTCTTGTTTGATCGTTTGGATCAAATTAAAAACATTCGTTTTCTTTAATGCTGAAATCGGCATAATCGTTGTATCTAGTCGACGTTCTAATGTACCGATATCAAATTTGATGCCTCGTTTATCTGCGATATCCATCATATTTAATGCCACAAGCACGGGAATGTTAAGTTCCAAGAGCTGAGTGGTTAAATAAAGACTTCTTTCAAGAGAGGTAGCATCAATGATGTTTAAAATTAAATCAATAGGTTCTTCAAAAAGGAATCGTCTTGAAATATTTTCTTCCAAGCTATAAGGAGACAGTGAATAAATCCCAGGTAAATCGATAATCTCAATATCGGTTCCTCGGATGATTCCTACTTTACGTTCGACCGTGACCCCAGGCCAATTTCCTACTTTTTGATTCGATCCTGTCAGAAGATTGAAGAGTGTGGTTTTTCCCGAATTTTGATTTCCAACTAAGGCAACTCTCATGAAATCACCTCAACATCGATCAATTCAAGATCTTTTTTACGCAAACACAATTCATAACCGCGTAACTCAATATCAATCGGATCACCAAGGGGAGCAATCTTCTTCATTTTCACGTGGACACCTTCGGTGATGCCCATATCTAAAAGACGACGTCTCAATGCCTTATCGTCAGTGTTAAGTGCGATCACCTTGGCTTTTTGGCCTTTTTTTAATTTTGATAAAACCGTTTTTACGCCAATCGCTTTACGGTCTTTGGGTTTCATCATGGAAAAACTCCTTTACTCGTCTTAATCACCTTCATTATAAGAAAATTATCGTGATAGTCAAATAAAGTTATAACAGTTTATAAATAACACGTTATTTACAAAAAATAGCATCGATAATTAGAAAAAAAGCCCTATCAAACGATAGGGCCAAACTGCTAGATAAGAATCTTACCAACCACGAATGTTTTGATAAATTCCCCAGTTAAAATATTCATAGAACGTTTCACCCACAAGGTATTGGAACCCTTGTAATTCGACTTGAATTGAATCGACACCAACAAGGTCACATTCTACGTAATACACATAAGGTGCTGGAGCTAAACTGATATTTGTGATTTCAATATGTTGCCAATTTTCATCACGAATCATTAAATGTTGTAATTCTTCAATGGGCATTTGATAATCAAATGCAATATAGAATCCAGTGGTTGATGCTGAAGAGATATGTGCTGCCACAGGAATCTTCACTGATTCACCAGCCAATATTCTCAATACACCACCTGCATTGACACCATCACCACGAACTTCAATTAAGATCATGTATCCTAAATCAGCTGCCGTTGTGATATAGGTATGTTGTGTTGCTCCTTCAATCGCAATCATTTCAAACGTAACAGGATTGACGCGATACCATTGGAGCGTATAACCACCTTCAACAGATGAACCATCAAAACGATTGATCGTTACACCCGAAAGTTCTAATCCATAACCTACAAAAGGTGACATAACACCAGAGATATACATACTTTGATCTAAACTCCAACCTGCAAAATATGTATCGATGGTTTCATAAGCGACATGGACAACATTGGATGTTAATCCTGTATCTGTGATTAATCTAAAGGTTGTTTCCCCTGCAACAGGAATGCTGAAGTTATCCCATGTAGTCACAAGTGGTGTATCATACCAGAGATAATCACTCCATTCCAACGTGATAGGATCTTGATATTGAAGGGTAAATTGTGAAGCACCTACATGATGTGGGAATGGGAAATATAAGTCCACGATCATATCGCTTGTTTCACTCCACCAATCATACTCTCTATCCACTTCTTTCACATAGAGTCCACCAAAGGTACCTGGAGCCATCGTAAAGTCGATGAAGGGGAGAGGCCCGTGGATACCCACAGGGAACATATCCATATCATCTGTATAAGGATGAACAACGATTTCAAATTCATCCACGAAATCAACGCCATTATAGGTTGCAGTTAACGTCAAGATCACCATTTGTTCTAGATCGGATTCAGCGAAGGTGAAGGTATTACCACTGATCGTCACGATGGAATCATAGATCGGATTCACGGTCACTGTCATGGTACCACCATAAATCGGATGTGTGGTTGAATATCCATAGGTAAGGCCATCCTTGAAATAGTAATCTAGATCATTCTTCAAGTAATCCATCATGAACCCACGAATATTTTCATCGGTAAATGTGATGGCTTCGATGATGTTTGGTGCATCAACGACATATCCTGACCACATAGGACCATAATTGGAATAATAGAACTTGTAGTTCAAGAACTTCACAGCGACATCCATATTTAAATATGTGAAGAGATTCAGATCAACATCATAAGTCTCAGGAATAAGTTGAATCGTGTGTAGGCCATCGGTTAAGTAATATGTGCCATATTCATCTTGAATGAGGTGACCCTTAACGGCGTTATAATACAGTAGATTCATCCAGTCAGTACTTCTGGTCGCAAGATCTACAAAATCACCATCAACGACGATAAGCGGTTCCTTTTGATCG
>CAYLLL010000245.1:0-2516 GCA_964384655.1 uncultured Mariniplasma sp.
GGAATGACTACTCCCCGGTTGGTCTTGGCTACCACAACCTATCGTCCATGACGAGATTGATTCGAAACCTATTGGCACCTTTCAATCTATCGAGTTCAAAAATGTGACATTCAAGTATCCCTTTGATAAACAACCTGTCATCAAACAAATCACATTTACCATCCATCATGGACAAACGATAGGTATTGTCGGTCCTACAGGGGCTGGGAAATCAACCTTGATTCGACAACTCTTAAGAGAATTTAATGTCACCGATGGCCAAGTTTATGTCGATAATGCACCGATTGAAACGTATAAAATTGAAGATATTCGTAATCTCGTGGGTTATGTCCCCCAATCGCATATGCTCTTTAGACGATCAGTGGAAGACAATATTTTGATCGGTGATCCGAAAGCTAGCCATCAAGCTTTTGATAGAGCCGTCAAAATCGCTGACTTTGAAAAAGATTTAGTCTACCTGCAAAATGATTTACAAACCATGGTGGGTGAAGCAGGAGCAACGCTTTCTGGTGGACAAAAACAACGATTATCAATCGCTCGTGCTCTGATTAAAGATCCTCAAATCTTAATTTTAGATGATTCATTATCCGCAGTGGATGCGAAGACAGAAGATACCATTATCGAACATCTCAAAGACTTTAGAAAAGGGAAGACCAATATCATCGTGGCCCATCGTTTTTCTGCTGTTCGAGATGCGGATATGATTTATGTGCTTGAAAATGGACGGATTACCCAAAAGGGAACGCATCAGGAATTGTTGCGCCAAGAAGGCTGGTATAAGATGCAATATATCCAGCAGATGACGATGAGTAGGTAAGAACATGTTTAAAACGATGAAAAAAGTTTGGCGATATATCGCTAAATACAAGAAACTATTGATCATTACGTTAACTGCCATGCTGATCGTTCAAGGGTTGGGTCTTTTAGCACCATTAATCGTCAAATCCATCCTTGATGATTATCTTGTAGGCATTGAAAGACCTTGGTATGAAACCACGGATGTTAATCATTCAGTGATGTATCAAGATAAATATTATACACAAGAAATATCTTCAGACCAGGTGTTATCCGTCATTATATATGAAGGCAAGTATTATATCACTTTGAATGATGTTCCCATGGGGAACAAAAATTTATCTGGATCAATCTTAACTGTTACTACCCAAGAAGGTGATGTCTTCACCTATTCGGTGACGCAACTTTCAAAATAAGAAGTGCTTGATTTTTATCAGCCTTTCGCACAACCATTGACATTTATGATTCTATTGCTCACCATAAGATTCTTTCTTCAGATTATATTTACCTATATTCAGCGCATCTCAACATCGATGATCAACGTCAATATAGTACGCGATGCCCGAAAAGATGCGGTGCGTTCTCTCCAAAAAATGCCAATGACTTACTTTGAATCGGAACCGGCAGGAAAAATTGCGAATCGTATCATCAGTGATGTGGGTGGTATGATGAACTTGTTCTCAACGATTATGAACTTGCTCGTGAATGCATCACTTTCGGTGATATTTGCATATATTGGGATGTTTTATCTTGATGCAAAGCTAGCGTTATTGACCTTCCTCATTTTCCCGATTGTCTATGTATGGTTACGCTATTTTACGAAAAAACTCAATAAGATTGCTGTGAAAGTGAATGAGATGGCATCGATGATTACCGCACAACTCAACGAAATCATCAATGGCATCAATATTTTACAAATCTTCAACTTTAGAAAACAAACTGAAGACCGCTTCAATCAACTCTCATCTGATTTCATGAAGGAGAAAATTTCTGAAAATATTCTTCATCTTTCCATCGGATGGAATATGATACGCTTAATCGGATCGCTTGTGACCGCTGTCATTGTCCTTTATTTTGGACAAGGGTACTTAAATGTCTTTGGATTTGTGGTCACGGCAGGGATTATTTATGCATATAATGACTATTTATCACGTTTGATTGAACCTGTAGGAACACTATTTAGAGAAATCGGAAATCTACAGCATTCGATGGTACGCACTGAACGTATCTTCAAAATCATAGACGGAGATCAAGAAGATGGTTCGTATGAAGACATTCCACGATTTAAGGGTCATATCGTCTTTGATCATCTATGGTTTTCTTATAGTGAAGGAACACCCGTTCTCAAGGGAATCAATTTAGAAATTAAGCCTGGTCAATTGGTGGGTCTCGTAGGTCATACAGGATCAGGAAAAAGTTCATTGATGAGTTTATTGATGAGATTCTACGATTTAAAACCTTATGATATGGGACAAATCACGATTGATGGCATGGATATATCGACATACAGTAAACGAAGTTATCGACAACATGTTGGGATTGTGTTACAAGATCCAGCCATGTTTAAAGGAACGATTGCAGATAATGTACGCTTTGGACAAAAGGTCTCTGATGAAGAGATTGAACGTATCCTAAGAAGCATTGGTGGAGGACGTTTAATCGATAAACTTGAACATGGAATCCACACGATGATCACACGTGCAGGCGGAAACTTATCCGTT
>CAYLLL010000246.1:0-2513 GCA_964384655.1 uncultured Mariniplasma sp.
AAAATAGGGATTGTTCTTAACCTTGGAAAACAATACCCCAAAACGTTTGACAAAATGGATCAAGTAGCAGCAAGAAACGTGGATGGTTTTGTCAATCGATGGTTTTTAGATCCTTTGATTAAAGGCGAATATCCTAAAGATATGCTCGATCTTTATCGAAAAGCAGGAACTCATTTCAAGATCAACAAACGTGACTTAGCAATCCTAAAGAATCACCCTATGGACTTTCTAGGGATCAACATGTACACTCGTGGAGTGCAAATGTATGCACCTTTTAACCCACCTTTTTATGCCAATGACTATCGTATGCCAGAAGCCACTTACACGGATATGGGCTGGGAAGTGTGTCCCAATTCTCTTTATGACTTGTTGATCGATATCAAAGACAAATATCATAACATCGATGTCTTTATCACGGAGAATGGTGCAGCTTTTAACGATACAATCACAGAGAATGAAGTGCATGACGTCCAAAGAGTTGACTATTTAAAGAAGCATCTTAAGGCAGTTCACCTCGCTATCCAACATGGAGCAAACGTCAAACGATACTATGCGTGGTCACTCTTTGACAATTTTGAATGGGGACTCGGGTATTCCAAACGATTTGGACTCATTCACATCAATTATCAAACACAAAAAAGAACGATCAAAGACAGCGGTTACGCCTATCAAAAAATCATTCAAAAGCGTAGCATTTAATCGCCTGATAGAACATAGACATTCACTTTATTTTATGTTACAATAATGCTAACTAATCAATGATAAGGGGGATTTAACATGGCTTTTTGTGTTCACTGTGGTCAAGAAATGGATGACCACGCACAGTTTTGTTCACATTGTGGTAAACAGCAGACTAAAACTGCAACAGCAACCACCACAACAAATGTCAATGATGATGGAAGTTTTGGATGGTCTGTTTTAGGGTTTTGTGTACCTCTCGTAGGGTTAATTCTTTATTTGGTTTGGAAAGATGAAAAGCCTAATAATGCAGAAGCAGCAGGCAAAGGTGCACTCATCGGATTTATTGTAGGATTGGTTTTGGGTGGTATTAGAGCTGCTCTGATATTCTAATTATGATTTATTGTCAACGATGTGGTCATGAACTTGACGGTCATGAGAAGTTTTGTCCTTCTTGTGGCAAATCCACACCGAATAATCAATATTCACCAAGCTCATCATCGAGAGATGAAGGTGGATTTGGGTGGTCACTTTTAGGGTTTTGTGTCCCTATTGTGGGTCTTGTGCTCTATTTGGTATGGAAAGATGAACGACCTAACACAGCGAGAGATTCAATCAGAGGATTCATTGCGTATCTCATCTTTTTAGGCATCGCAATTGTCGTTTACATCATTTTTATTATTGGAATCTTAGGTGCTGCGAATTATCCTTATGGACCCTAAACATTATTGTACATCTTGTGGTCGAGACATGGATCGTGATTATCTATGTCTCCATCATGTCAAATTAACAAAAGCTGAAGTGATGATCATCTATATCATGGTCATCCTTTTTCCTATCATCTTTATTCCAAGACAAGAGTTAATATCCCTATGGACATGGAAAACCTTCTTGCCTTCGACATCCCTTGCATTGTCCATTCTTTTATTCATATTAACTCTCTTAAATATAGTCTTCAATCGTCCGTATTTAGCATTATTTTTTGGTTGTCATCAGAATAAAGAACGCTCACCCAAATTCCTGGGTCGTGTATGGGTTCTTTGTATGCGCTGTACAGGGATCTATTTGGGGATGTTTCTCATGATGTTTAGTTATCTCATCGTTCTTCCCTTTTGGGCTTACATTCTTTTCGCTATACCTTTAGTTATCGATGGCATGTTACAACATAAGAAGATCCTCATGAGCAATGCATTACGTCGTTTACTCTCGGGTATACTCTTTGGCTTTTCACTTACGTTTATGATCAATCTGATGATGTATGGAATGATGTGGCTATCTTCGTGGATTGTTTCACTATTCTAAAAAAAGAAACCTCTTTCGAGGTTACTTAAGTCGATCATATAAAGATTCTGGAATCGCTTTGTATTGATTCCAAATGGCGAGTAGAACCATGGCGCGATCACTGGTAGCTCCACCGATCACGATATTTCTTTCCAATAAGTCCTGAACACTCTCACTGATCGATAGAAGATGAAAGATGAGTGGAATGGATTGATAAATCGAACAGGCAGTTCCTGCATACCCTTTAATGAAGGCCTTGGTATCATTCATTTCAAGGCCTTTTTCTATTTTATGAACCAAACCTCTAGGTGAAAGGTGAAGTGTACGGCGGATTGCATCCTTCATAGGATGGGACTCAAGTTCAATAAACAACTGATCCATCATTTGAAATAACATCTTGTATTCTAAACGTGTTGAAAACACTTGGGTTAAATCAAATGCCCATGATAGGGGTTTATCGAGTTCTTTGCTTACCCAATAAGGAACGAATCCTACAAGGTGGTCATCATCTTTTTCTACGTCGTTTAACCCTAGATGTAGGTCTTCATTGAGTT